>JANXBN010000003.1:0-54332 GCA_025060635.1 Candidatus Kryptonium sp.
CATTGGGTAGCTTTACAAGTTGAATCTCCAGCGGATGTAAATATCACTTCCGTTGCGGATAAATCAAGTGTTAATTATCCTCTCCAAAACGCTCAAGACATACCTCTTCCAGTTCAAGTTACAAATATAACTGCAAAGGTCGTCGGAAGTGTGGTCAAGATAAAGATAAGAACACAAACTGAGCGAGATGATTTCCTTGGTTTCAATATATACCGAAGCAAGGAAAATACAAGTTATGTTCTTGTTGGTTCTTACTTGAATCATTCAGCGTTGAAAGCTAAAGGGCTTGGTCCTTATGGTGGTGAATATGAGTTTGTGGATAAGGTGGTTGAATCTGGCAAGTATTTCTACAAGATTGAGGCGGTTGGAAGGAATGGGAGTAAAGAGTTGGATGTTGTGCAAGTTTTGATTGATATACCGAAGAAGTATGTTTTGCATCAGAATTATCCGAATCCATTTAATCCGACGACGACGATAGAGTTTGAATTGCCTGTATCTGCAAATGTTGTTTTAGAACTTTATAACATTTCAGGTCAGAAGGTGAAAGAGTTGTTCAGTGGTAAATTGCCAGCTGGATATCACAAGGTGGTGGTTGATGGGCGAGATTTAGCAAGCGGAGTTTATTTCTATGTTTTGAGGGCTAATGATTTCGTTGGTGTTAAGAAGATGGTCTTGGTGAAGTAAGGATTAATCATCCTTGTTTTTGTAGCCCCTCTTTACCTTCGGGTAAAGAGGGGTTTTTTGTTTTTGAATGAGTTGAAGAATTTTTGATAATTTCTGGCGCGTTTTTATATTTGATTTTGAAAAAATAAAACTAACTTAAATTTTACGAACTTGGGAAAGTCAACTTCCAAGATAACTTCCGCGATAAAGAAAGAAATTGCTGAGTTAGTAGATAGTTGGATAAAAAAGTATTTTTCTACTGATGATTTTGCCGAAATAAAGGAGATATTGGCAAAGATTGTAAGTGAGCAAATTGCTCTTGCTGAAGCACGGAGAAAGACGGAAGAGAATTTGAAATTGTAAGTGCGAATTATTCAAAAATCGTTTGCGTTTTAGTTGCACATTTTGTTTCAAATAACTTGCTGAAAATAAGGAAATTATAGTCAAACAAACTATGAATGGTAAATTAAAATGTCAGTTTGTGAATTTAGGGGGAGAGAGCAATTATTTTTTGAAAATTTTGATCTAAATCCGAGAGGAGTCGTTTTAAAAATTAAAAAAAATTTATGGAACGGAAATGAAAAAAATTGTCCTGTTATTCCTCGTATTTTTAGCATTGCCTTACAAATCAAGTTCGCAGGGCTATTTAAGAAATGATAGCGTTGCTACGCATACCTCTGGTATAACGATTAACGAGGTATCAGCAAGATCAGCGATAGTTGATTTTAATGCGGATGGTTCTACTTCTACGACTACAGATAGAGATGAATATATAGAAATCGTTAATAGTTCAAGTGAGCCGATTGATATAAGTGGTTGGATTTTGGGAGATAACAATTACAATTACACGATACCTTCTGGAACAGTTTTAGGTCCAGGAAATGCTCTCGTTGTTTTTACAAATAATGCTGATGTTTCAAATTTTGATCCAGGTCCAGGAAATATAGTTTTATCAGTTCCGACTACTTCTTTTGCGTTAGCTAACACAAACGATGCTGTTGGTTTGAAGAACTCGTATGGTTTATATATAGAAGTTTATTGGGGGACTGGCACATTAAATAGTACATTTACTTCTGGTGCAACACTTGTTGGAAGTAGAGTCAGATTAGAATCTTGGAATGAGGGTCAATCGCAGACGCGAAATCCTGATTATACAGGTAGTTGGATACAGCATCCGACTATATCAGGTGTTGTGAATTGGTCAAGGAACAATCCAACAAGAACTTTAACTAATCCGAAGGGATCACCTGGTAGGTATAACTATGCTGACATTCCATTGCTTGTTGATTTTAAATTTTTAAACGAAGTTCCAAATTCATTTGCTTTATATCAAAATTATCCGAATCCATTTAATCCGATTACGACGATTGAGTTTGATATAGCGAAGGAGGCAGATGTTAAATTTGAGATTTTCAATCTTAGTGGGGAAAAAGTTGTTGAGTTAATAAACAAAAGATTAAGCGCTGGTCGTTATAGCGTGGTAGTTAATCTTGGTGATATGCCAAGTGGAGTTTATTTCTACAGGTTGAAAGCTGGTGAATTTATCGGGGTTAAAAAGATGATTCTTGTTAAGTGATTGATAATTTGGGGCTTGGTGCGGAAGGGTTTTGTGAATCTTGTTATTGAGATAAAAAAAATCTTGACTTTTTCTTTTTTTGATATTATATTTATAGTGGTTTTTCCGCGGTAGCTCAATTGGCAGAGCAGCTGGCTGTTAACCAGCGGGTTGCAGGTTCGAGTCCTGCCCGCGGAGCTATTGCGTTTGTTAGTTTTAAGATAACTTCCTTCTATCAAAGGGGTAAGTTTAATTGTGTTTTGAGACGAATTTATTTGCTTTTTCTTTTTTCAATGATTTTTGAAAGTCGTTGCTTAAACAAATCTTTCAAGGCTTTTTCAGGTATTGGATTGGGTTTTTAGCATTTGTTTTAATTTTTTCTCGCCATGTTCTTTAAGAAGCATTCCGAAAGTGGAAGGTTTTTTGTTTGATTTTTTTCTGATTCGTTGAGATAGTGTTCTATTCAGTATAATTTCGCTGTCATTTTTGTAAATTAATTAATGTTGTCTGCTGCCTGATCTTTTAGCTTAAAAAACTTTGCAGTGTAGGAAATTTATTTTTAAATTAAGGCAAATAAAATTATGCGAAGTAAATGCCTGAATTTAGACAAAACAGGGCAACAAAGAATTGGGTGATCGTCGCAACAGAGCGAGCTAAAAGACCGCATGATTTCCTTGTCAAGGAAGAATTGAAGCAATTACCTGAATTTGATCCGAATTGTCCGTTTTGTCCTGGCAATGAGCAAATGACTCCACCTGAAGTTTTAAGGGTTGATAAAAACAATCAATGGCAAATAAGGGTTGTCCCAAATAAGTATTCGGCGCTTGTATCAGATATTGAATTGAAAAGAGAAATGAAATTTCAATTCTTCAGGAAGATAACTGGCTATGGGTTTCATTATGTTATAATTGAAACGCCGAAGCATAATTTAACCATTGCAACGATGACACCAGAAGAGGTTTGCGAAATTTTTAAAACTTATTTGAAACTTTACAAAAAGTTCATGTCTGAATCAAATATCAACACCGTTATAATTTTCAGAAATAACGGAAAACGAGCAGGGACCTCACTTGAACATCCACATTCGCAGTTAATAGCAAGCCCAATTGTCCCAACTCACATTAGACATTTACTTGAAGAGGCAACAAGATATTATGATGATCATGGCAGTTGTGTCTTTTGTGATATGATAAAAATTGAAATATATTCCAATGAGAGAGTCGTATATGAAGATGAAAACTTTGTTGTAATTGAGCCGTTTGCTTCTATTTCTCCGTTTGAAACTTGGATTATGCCGAAAAAACATAATGCTTGTTTCGGAAACATCACGGAGGCTGAAGCTTGTGAAATTGCCTTTGTTGTTTATTTGGTCTTGAGGCAACTTTATGAAAAACTTAACAATCCTGATTATAATTATGTGATCCATTCATCTCCATTTAAAGACGCCAACGAAGAATTTTATCATTGGTATATTCAGATTTTACCTCGGCTTACTATTCCAGCTGGTTTTGAGCTCGGGTCGGGAATTTATATCACCACTGCTTTACCTGAGGAAACAGCAAAGTTTTTAAAAATAAATAAAGGTGCAAATTAAATGCGTCTTGAGGCTTGTCCACACTGTGGCAAATTCGGAACATTGCATAGGTCAAGGTCAAGAAATATGTATGAAAAATTGGTTAAATTTTTTCTGCCATACAAAATTTACAAATGCAGTGAATGTGGATGGCGTGGATTTAGATATATTGGATGGACGACGAAGATCTTTGGAAGTGGTGTCAAAGGGAGAAGAAGAATCGCTAGATGGAAATTATATCTGTTCATTTTCATAATCTTTGCTTTGGTGTTTTTTGCTTATAGAAATTTTGAAAAGATAGGCACAACGCTTGCACCAATTGTTAAAGAAATTTTGCAAAGGTGAAAATGAACAAGAGAGAACTTGCAATTGAACTTGGTTTGACTTCTGAGGAATACGACAGGATAATTCAACTTATAGGGCGTGAACCTACTGTTGAAGAGCTTGGGATGTTTAGTGTGATGTGGAGCGAACATTGTAGCTATAAAAATTCCATCGCTGTGCTTAAAACTTTGCCAAGAAGCGGGGGAAGATTGCTCGTTTCAGCGGGAGAAGAAAACGCTGGGCTTGTAGATATAGGTGATGGACTTGCGATCGCTTTTAAAATTGAATCTCATAACCATCCGTCGGCAATTGAACCATATCAAGGTGCAGCAACTGGAGTCGGTGGGATATTGAGAGATATTTTTACAATGGGAGCGAGACCGATTGCGATTGTGGATTCACTTAGATTTGGAGATTTGTCAAATCCCCGTGTTAAGTATCTCTTTAATGGCGTCGTAAAAGGTATAGCTGATTACGGAAATAGTTTCGGATGTCCAACTGTGGCAGGTGAAGTTTACTTTGATAAAAGTTATACTCAAAATCCACTTGTAAATGCGATGGCTGTTGGGATCGTGGAGCATGACAGAATTGTTCGCGCTGTTGCGAAAGGTGAAGGTAATCCTGTTTTAATAGTCGGATCAAGCACAGGACGAGATGGGATCCACGGAGCAACCTTCGCATCTGAAGAAATAAGCGAAAAATCAGAATCAAAGAGACCATCTGTTCAAGTTGGGGATCCGTTTGCGGAAAAACTTTTACTTGAGGCAACACTTGAAGCGATAGAAACTGGCTATGTCGTCGGAATTCAAGATATGGGCGCAGCAGGGATAACTTGTTCAACTAGTGAAATGAGCGCAAGAGGAAAAAGTGGTATGGAGATAGACCTTGACCTTGTTCCAGTTCGTGAGAAAGGGATGACAGCTTATGAAATTTTGCTTTCGGAATCACAAGAGAGAATGTTAATGGTGGTGCAAAAGGGATTTGAAGATAAAATAATTGAGATTTTCAAAAAATGGGATTTAAATGCTTCCATCATCGGTCATGTGACAAGCGATGGTATGTTGAAGATAAAAAAAGATGGAAAAATCGTTGTTAACATTCCTGCGGATTCCCTTGTCGTCGGAGGTGGTGCACCTGTTTATTATAGAGATTCAAAAGAGCCAGAATATCTTAAAAAAGTTAGAGATTTTAATCCATACGAGATTCCTCAACCAAGCGATTTGAACGAAGTATTTTTAAAATTGATCTCTTCTCCGAATATAGCAAGCAAGGAATGGGTTTATCAGCAATATGACACGATGGTGAGAACAAATACTGTTGTTTTGCCAGGCGGGGATGCATCTGTTATAAGAATTAAGGAAACGAATAAAGCAATTTCAATTAAAGCAGATTGCAACGCAAGATATGTTTATCTTAATCCATATCGTGGTGCGATGATAGCGGTTGCGGAATCAGCAAGAAATGTCGTTTGCACAGGAGCAGAACCAGTTGCAATTACAAATTGTCTGAACTTTGGAAATCCGTATAAGCCAGAGATATTTTGGCAATTTAAAGAAGCAGTCCGTGGAATGGGCGATGCTTGTAGATTTTTTAACACTCCAGTAACTGGTGGTAATGTAAGCTTTTACAATGAAAGTCCCGATGGAGCTGTTTATCCAACGCCAGTTATTGGGATGCTTGGAATTATTGATGATTTAAAGTTTGTGACAACTGCAAATTTCAAAGAACCAGGAGATATCATCGTTCTTCTTGGAAAAAATACTGACGAGATTGGTGGGAGCGAGTATCTTGCTTGGATTTATGATAAAGTTTTAGGTGATGCACCAGAAATTGATCTTGAACTTGAAAAAAAAGTTCAAAAGGCATGTCTTGAAGGTATACGGCTTGGGCTTGTGAAGTCCGCGCATGATGTTTCAGATGGTGGTATTGCTGTTGCACTTGCTGAATGTTGTATAATTGATAAGGAAAATATTTTAGGTTGTGAGGTTAAACTTAAAGATGAAATTCGCCCGGACTTCTTATTGTTTGGTGAGGGTCAGTCAAGAATAATAGTTACCGTCGTTCCCGAAAATTTGAGAAAGTTTGAAGATATATGTCTTGCCAATGAAGTTCCATATTCTGTAATTGGGGTAGTAACGGAAACGAAGAAGATAAAGATAAACGATTGGATTGAACTTGATATTGAGCAAGTTGCTGATTTATACTATAACTCAATCCGAAGGATTATGGAGGTTGTTTGAAAAAAAATTTGTGGGCCCTGGAGGACTCGAACCTCCGACCCGCTGATTATGAGTCAGCTGCTCTGACCAACTGAGCTAAGGGCCCGTTGAATGTTCGGTATTAATTTAAAAAATTTGAACGAAAAAGTCAAGATTTTGCTTTTTTTGGTTAAACAAAATTACACAAAAACGCATGGTTTCAAGATTACGCTCAATAGATTGGTTTGATGGAAAAGTGAGATTTATTGACCAAACAAAATTGCCAACGGAACTTGTCATAGTTGAAACGGATGATCATAAGGTTTTGATTGAGGCGATAAAGAAGCTCAAGATCCGTGGGGCTCCAGCTATTGGGATCGCTGCAGGATTTGGGATTTACCTTGGAATAAAGAACTTTAATGAAGATGACAAAGAAAAGTTGAAAATTTCTTTTGAAAATGTATGTGATGAATTTGCAAAGACGAGACCAACGGCGGTAAATTTGTTTTGGGCTATTGAAAGGATGAAAAATGTATTTCATAAAAATTTTGCTCTTGATGTGGACGAAATAAAAAATAAACTTCTTGATGAGGCGCTTTCAATACAAAAGGATGATATCCAAATGTGTAAACAGATCGGATTGAACGGTGCAATGTTGATCCCGGATAAGGCAAATATCTTAACACATTGCAATACTGGTTGGCTTGCAACTGGGGACTATGGGACTGCGCTTGGTGTAATTTACACTGCTTTTGAACAGGGGAAAAAGATCAAAGTTTATGTTGATGAGACAAGACCGCTTCTGCAAGGAGCTCGGCTTACGACATGGGAGCTGATGCAGAGGGGAATTGAAACGATTTTGATCACAGATAACATGGCTTCTTATCTTATGAAACTTGGAAAAGTTGACTGTGTGATCGTTGGTGCTGATAGAGTTGCTTTAAACGGCGATACTGCAAATAAAATTGGTACATATGGGCTTGCGATATCAGCAAAGTATCACGGCATACCTTTCTATGTCGCTTGTCCAACTTCTTCAATTGATTTCAATATAAAAACTGGGGATGAGATACCAATTGAGGAGCGAGGTTCGGAGGAAATCGTAGAATTCATGGGCAAGAGAATTGCGCCAGAAGGCGTTAAGACATTTTCACCGGCTTTTGATGTCACTCCGAACGATTTGATAAGCGCAATTATAACAGAGCATGGGGTTATATATCCACCTTTTGAAGAAAACATTCGGAAATTGAAGGAAAAAATTTCTTTTCGTGATTAGATGCTCAGCAAAACGGAAGCAGTTGTGTTAAAAGCGATGAAGTATAGGGAAACGAGCAAGATTGTAACTTTGTACACTAAAAAATTTGGCAAGATGAATGTAATTGCCAAGGGGGCGATGCTTACAACGAGCAAATTCGGAGCATCGCTTGAACCTATGTCTTACATCCTTGCTGTGTTATACAAAAAGGAAACAAGAGAACTTCAATTTCTTTCGCAAGCGGATATAGTTAAACCTTTTTTGAATCTTTATTCTAACTATGTTAAGATGACGCTTGGGCTTTCAATTTGTGAGATCGTTTATAAGTTGATCAAGTTTGAAGAAGAAAATGTAAAGATTTTTAAATTACTTGTTGACACGCTTGATAAACTTGACTTGGCCGAGAAAAACGAGATAAACTTGCTGTGGTTCTTTCTTGTTCATTTGCTTGAGGAAAGCGGTTTCAAAATTAATTTCAATTACTGCATCGCTTGTGGTCAAAAATTTAAAGATGAAAACTTAACTCAGAAGGTAGTTTTTCTACCTGATAAAGGTGGGTTTTTGTGCTCAAAATGTGCCTCTGGATTGGAGGTGGGCGTTTTTTATTCCGTTGCCACATATAAAAGTTTAAGTTGGATTGAAAGAGCAAAAGTTGAAAATGTAACAAATTTGAAACTTGCAAGTAATATAAATAATGAGATACAAAACTTGTTGACCAGCTATATGCGTGAGCACTTTGACGAGCCAGTGAATTTGAAATCGCTTGAAATTTATTATAAATTAAAGTGAAACAAAGTAGGTTTATAGTCCGTTATTATTTATGATGAAATTTAATTAAAAACAAAAACCTTGGTTGGAGGCAAAGAAACCATGACGAAAAAGCAAGTAATCGGAGCAATTGCACTTGTACTTGCGGGAATGTTATTCGGAGTTATTCTTGTATCGGGATTTAACGCTGTCAAGCCGATTGTAGCTTTTGATACTCCTGTTATTGGAGCACAAGATAAGCCAACGAACACAAAATTTGATATATTATCAACACAAAACGCTTTTGTTCAGGTAGCAAAGGAAGTTGTTCCAACTGTCGTTTCAATCAAAGTCGTTAGCAGAAGCGAAGGTCAAAGTCGTCCATTTGATTTCTTCCATTTCTTTGGACCTGATTTTGAATTTAGAATGCCGGATCCGAGACCGCAAGAAGGTATGGGTTCAGGGGTAATAATAACAAAAGATGGATATATTCTTACAAACAATCATGTCGTTGAAGGTGGAGAAAAAGGAAGTATAACGGTAACTCTTTGGGATGGCAGGGAATTTAAAGGCAAGCTAATAGGAAGGGATAAGTTAACGGATCTTGCTGTGATAAAAATTGAAGCGAAAGATCTACCTGTTGCAAGATTCGGAAATTCTGATGAGTTGCAAGTGGGGCAATGGGTCCTTGCGGTTGGAAATCCTCTTGGACTAAACCTTACGGTTACAGCTGGAATAGTAAGTGCGATGAGTAGAAATATAGGGATAATAAGGGATTCATACGGTGTTGAAAACTTTATACAAACTGATGCAGCAATTAATCCTGGCAATAGTGGTGGTCCGCTCGTTAATTTAAATGGTGAGGTCGTTGGGATAAATACCGCAATTGCTTCAAGGACTGGTTATTATCAAGGATATGGTTTCGCCATTCCTATAAATCTTGCTCGTAAAGTTGCGGAAGATATAATAAAATACGGAAAGGTAAGACGAGGAGTTCTTGGAGTGCAAATTTCTCAACTTGATGAATCAACCGCGAAAGGATTTGGGCTTGATAAACCGCGTGGGATTTTGGTTCAAGATGTTATATCTGGTAGCGCAGCTGAAGAAGCAGGGATTAAAAACGGAGATATAATTCTTGAATGCGATGGTAAAGAAGTTAATAAGCCAGGTGAACTTCAAGAGATAATTGCAAGAAAGCGACCTGGCGATAAGGTTAAATTAAAAATTTATCGTGATGGAAAGACATTTGAAGTCACCGCGACGTTGAAACCAAGAAAAGAGGATGAAGAGGTTGCGCAGGCAGAGGAAAGTAGACCACCAGCAAGGGAAATTGAGCCTGGAGTTGTTAACTTTGAAAAACTTGGTTTAACAGTTGCAAATCTTGATGAGGAAGCAAAAAACAAGCATAAAGTCAAAAACGGCGTCATAATCACAAAAGTTGAACCTTTTTCCGAAGCTTTTGACAAGGGAATTAGAGAAAATGACATAATCATTGAAGCAGACAGAAAACCAGTTCGCAATGTTGATGAGTTGAAAAAAATAATACAAAGTCATAAATCAGGTGAAGTTGTGCTTTTAAGAATTAAAACTTCTGCTGGAAATAGGTTTGTTGGGTTAACGATACCTTAAGGTAAAAAGAGGCGTGGCAAGTTTGCCACGCCTTTTTTGTTTTTAAAAAATTGACAAGATGTAAATTTTTTGTTATTTTTAGGTAGAATCAAAACTCATAGAGAAAGCAAATGAAAAAAGCTTTCGTCGTTATCTTTTTACTTTTGTTAACTAATTCTCTCTTATCTCAGGGTTCAGCAGGTGCAGGGGCTACTTTTCAGCAAAGATTCATAGTAGATATGCCAACCGCTGGACTTTTGAGGTCAAATAGCGTTTCGCTTGATGCCGATTTTTTTGCAGATGGAGGATTGATGCTTCGTCTTAATGCCTCTGCTTTTAACCGATTAAATTTCGGAATCTCGTATGGTGGTAGTAAAATAATTGGAAATGGAAATGTAAATTGGTATAAACTTCCTGGTGTAAATCTAAAAATTAGAATAATTGATGAAACGAAAAATTTCCCAGCGATCGCGATTGGATTTGATTCGCAAGGAAGAGAGAAATATGTTGATAGTTTGAAAAGATATGAGTTCAAATCTCCAGGATTTTTCATCGTAGGTAGTAAATCGTTTATCTTTCTTGGTTATGCTTCAGTTCACGGCGGTATAAATTATTCTCTTGAAAAAGACGACGGTGATAAATCAGTAAATTATTACATTGGCTTTGACAAAACCATCGGAAACGATCTCACATTTTCAATGGAGTATAATTTTGCTATAAATGATAATTCTGCGAACGCTCTCGGGAGTGGTAAAGGTTATTTGAATGCTGGTATAAGGTGGTCGCTCGGTAGCGGATTTACAATTGAATTCAATTGGAAAGATATCTTGCGCAATAAAGAGCCTGGAAATTCAAGAGTTGTGAAACTTGAGTATATTCAGTCGTTTTAAACGAATTTTTTATCAAATTTAAGTTGTTAAATTTATTGAGGTAAAAATTTAAAGGCAGCGAGGAGGTGGCAAAAATGAAAAAATTAATTTTAATTTTGTTTGCTGGGTTTTTGTTTTGGGGGTGTTATACGCAGATCGGAACGGTGAGAGAAGATGAAGGTTATTCAACTGCTGAAACGAGAAAAGAAAGCCGCATTTATAACGAAAGCTATAACCACGGTAGTTGGTTTTATCACAAATATGTTTATCGCTATTACCTACCTTATCCAAGGTATTATCTATTTTTTAAATACTACACACCAGGGTTTGGCATCGGCTGGAGTGAGTGGTGGTACTATGATCCGTATTGGTTTGATTATTATTGTTGGGATTGGGACTGGTATTGGTGGAACAGATATTGTAGCTTTTATTGGTATCTGCCAGCGTGGTATTATTATCCATGGTGGTATAGGGCACCTATCATTGTGATAATTAACAATTATCCACCTTATTCTGACAGATCTGATAGATCGGTTGTTTATAGACCGAGAAATTTTGGTTCAACTCGTGAAGGGGCGCGTGATGAAAGGGTAAGAAGCGAGTCAGGTTCGCAAACTGTGTCTCCACCATCAAGAAGTATTCCAAGAAGTTCTAGTGAAGGTATAAGAACTTCGTCTGACGATGGAAGTATGAGAAAACCATCTGGATCAGGTAGGGAAGTACCAAGAGTTGAAGAAAGAGGAGGTCGTGAAAGACCTCGTGAAATAGGCGCAACAAGAACTCCACAAAATCCAAGAGTTGTTCCAAGGTCAAATAGTAATGGTGATGAAAGCGTAGCACCGAGTCAGGATTCGGCGCCACCGCAAAGAACAAATCCACCGAGAAGATCTGGATCAACTAGAAATTTGATTCAAATTGATAGAGACAATTCCGGAAGGAGCACTTTGATTGAGGTACCAAGACAAAGTAGAGTTAACAATCCATCTTCAGTTTTGCAAGGTGGTTTCGTTGGAAGTTCATCAGATGACCGAAGAGGAGAACAAAAAAGACAAATTGGAAATAGAAGATGAGAAAATTATTTGGTTTCGGTTTATTGTTTTTAATTGGCTGCTATACAGTTTTAAAGCATCCTGAAATTAGTTACACTGATTCTGCTGGTGAAACCTACGTTTCTTATGTGTCATATAGAAGTGATTGTTTTAAATGCCATTCAAATGCTGAAATAGCGTATTATAATTTAATTCCAGCGCATAGCTCTTCACCTTGGGCTTACTACAATACTCCGTGGTGGTTATGGTGGTCGGAGAATTATAATGATACTGTCAAATCTCAAACCACAAATTCAATTAACGAAAATACAAGGGAATTTGGATCACGCAGATCTACATCAAGTAATAATAATTTCTTTACACCGCCGCCACCTACGAGAACTCCAACAAGATCTGAAACAGGGATGAGTTCGGATAGCTCGTCATCAATCGGAAAAGAAAGAGATTCAAAAACAGGTGAAGGACGAGATTCATCTGGCATTCGTTCTGAAGAAAACTCAAGAAACCAAGGTAGAGAATCTGAACAAAACAAGGAAGGTAAAAGAAACATAGGTTCAAAAAGAAGATGAGGAAAGGAGTTTTGCTTTTAATTCTTTTAGTTGATTTTATGTTAGCGCAATTTCCTGAGGATGCTTTGAGGTATTCAATTTTAAATTCAGGTGTCGGGGCGAGAGCAATCGGGCTTGGATTTGCATATATCGGTGTTTCTGATGATTATTCTGCGTTTTTTTGGAATCCCGCAGGGCTTGCACAAATAAGAAGATTTGAATTTGCAGGCGGTTTAAATTATTTATCGCTTACTAATTCAGCAAAGGTTTTTAACTATTCCAATTCTTTCAAAAATACAGCAACAAATTTGAACACTGTTGCTCTTGTTTTACCTGTCCCAACAATTCGTGGAAGTTTAGTTTTCGCTGGTGGTTATGCGCGTGTTTCTGATTTCACTGGGACTTTGTCAATCTCACTTTTTAACACTCAAAGCTCCATAGTTCCATCGCTTTATGATCCTGACCCTAATTATGATCTTGCGTGGAAGCTTGGGCTTGAAGATTCAACAGGCGCAACGCAGATCTTGAACAATGTCCATCAAAAGATTACTTTATACGAGAGCGGTGGGTTAAATCACTGGTTTGCTTCCGGCGCAATTGATATAGCAGAAAATTTATCTGTGGGACTTACTATTTCAATCGTCACTGGTAATTACAAATACGACAGAAAGTTTGATGAAACTGATACGCGAAACTTTTACAGAAATTATCCTTGGGATTTTAATCAACTGACGGTATCGGACATAGTTGATGCTACTGTAAATGGCTTTTCGGCAATTGCAGGTTTAATGTATAGAAGTAACTTTTTCAGAGTTGGATTGATCGCGAGATTACCATCATCTCTAAATGTCAGAGAAGATTATTCAAGGAGCGGAAAAAGTTCTTTTGACAAGGGCGATTCTTATTCCTATTCCTATTCTGGCATTTCAAAGTATAAAGTTCTTTCACCTTTTTATTTCGGAGGAGGGTTATCGTTCAATGTAAAAGATATAGTTATCGTTGCAGGTGATATCGTTTATGTTGATTGGCGACAAATGGAGTTTAAAAATAATCCTGATTTAGTTCAACTCAACAGAGATATAAAAGAAACATTTAGAGAGACAGTAAGTTTAAGTGGTGGGGTTGAGGTTTTGATGCCGTTCCTGCAACAGGTGAAGATAAGAGCAGGGTATAGCTATAGACCTTCACAATATGTAGAGGACGCTGGGATTTCAAGCAGAGCAACGAGATTGTTAACTCTTGGTTTTAGCGTTCTTTTACAAAAAACACTTTTAATAGATTTCGCATACACTGCAGGTAAATGGAGCACAATTCGGACGCAATATAGTTATACACTTGGTAATAACTATTACAGTTTAATCACGGATGAAGAAAACACAGCAAGAAATTTTGTCGTGACATTTCGCTATAGATTTTGAAAAATAAATTTGCGATTTTGGATGGGAAAATTTCAACTACTTTTTCTATCGGTTTTAATCATTGTTTTTCTTGGCTGTGGTAGTTCAAGGCAAACTTTAAATGAAGATGCAAAATCCTCAACCGTTAAGCTATCAAACGCTGATGCAAATTTCCCATTTGGTAAAAAGTATAAGTATGTTTACAAGCTCGTTAAACCTGTGGAAAGAGAACAACTTTTCTTCTCTGATCCAAACATATCAGCTCAATTTGTGATTGATGAATTATTTATTCACTTGAGATTGAAAAACAAGAAAGGTGAAAAAATAGTGGTTTCGCTTGATGATGCTCAAATTTTCGTTGATGCTCGGAGTTCAAAGGTTGTTAATTTTAATTACATAAACGATTTTTCTTATTCTCCCGTTAATTTTTCTACCGATCTTGATGTTTTTCCGAATTCTTTTGTTGAGCTCCATCTTTCCCCTGCGGATCGGGTATTTATGAACTCTGGTGATTACGAGGTTATGGGTTTTTATCCCTATGTTGATTTCAATGATAAGGAAAAAATTAAAGAAATTTATGCCAACATCGGAAAGAAAGTGGGGCTTTATCTTCCCATTGAAACTGAAACTGAGATCTATGATTATTATTTTGAATTTCAAATTGTTGATGTAAAAGAAGATGGGCCATATTATCCCAAAAGAAGACAAACTGTTGCACAAACGCAATTGCCCTCTGAAATTGTAGTAAGAGGTGAAGCATTGAGTCCTTCTGAAAGTTTTATAGCTTCAACTTTAATTTCTTTCTTCGTTTTGATCTCTGCTTATTTCATATTTGCGAGGGAAAAGGGAAAGATCTGATATGGTAGAGAAAACAATTGATGTAAGTTTGAGGGAAATATATGAAGATAAGGTTTCGGGGGCTTCGCTTCTTGCGAATAAATTGTTTCAAGTTATAAAGAGAAAAGCGGGGGAAGTTAAAAGTAGAAGTGAGTTTCTACGCTTCATTAAAGCTTTAAATCGTGATTTGAAAAAGCATCATCCTTTTTTATTTCAACTTCAAAATTTGACTGAGTTTATTCGCTTAAATTTGTTGCAAGGAAGCGAGAGGGATTTCGTTGAAGTTGTTAAGAGAGTTGAGTCAAAATTCAAGAACGCTAACGATAAAATAGCGTTCAACTTTTTGATGTGGTTAAAAGAAAATAACTTTGATAAAGTTTCGCTGGCGACCTTAAGCTATAGTGCTACGGTTTTTAATTCCATTTATGAAGCAAGAGATAGGATTTCAGAGGTTTATGTCTTCCGCTCTTGTCCGAAGTGTGAAGGAGATGTTATGGCTATGAAATTGGGTGAAAAAGATTTAAAAGTTTTCTTGGTGAACGATTTTGGGGTTGATTATATAATTGATAAAGTTGACTTTGTCATATCTGGTTGTGATGCTGTTTTTAAAAACGGAAATGTCCTTAACAAGGCGGGGACATCAGCAATTTTTAAACTTGCGAGAATTCAAGGGAAAGAGACTATAGTTCTTGCGGATTCCTTAAAGTTTGTAAATAAAGAGATGTTGGATAAAAATTTGATCAAACGAATGATTGAACCTGGTAAAAAAGACAAATGCGAAACGATTGATGTGATTTTTGAGACCATTGCTTCTGAATATATAACTCACTATATAACTGAAGTTGGCATTTTTAGAAACAAGGGAAAAGGAGGAGATGAAATCGTTTATAATTTATCTAAAATGTTCAATTTGTGGTGAGGTTTTTGATCATAAGCAAATGCAAAGATTTTGTCAAAATTGTAATGAACCTTTGATAGCGATTTATGATTATGATGAGATTAGAAAGAATGTCAGCAAAGATAGCTTCAAGAGCAGGGTTTCAAGTATGTGGAGGTATTTTGAGTTTTTACCTGTCCTTGATGAAAGAAAAATTATAACGCTTGGCGAGGGATGGACTCCGCTTTTGAGGTTGGGAAATTTTGGGGACATGCTTGGATTAAAAAATTTATATGTAAAAGATGAATCTTTTAATCCAACTCTTTCATTTAAGGCGCGTGGATTATCTTGCGCTGTTTCAAAAGCAGTGGAACTTGGGATTGATAAGCTTGCATTGCCAACAGCTGGAAATGCGGGAAGTGCATTGAGCGCATACTGTGCGAAGGCGGGAATAAAGTGTTTCGTCAGCGCTCCAAGGGATACACCATCTTTAATTTTAAAAGAGTGTGAATTTTATGGTGCAGAAATTAATCTAATTGATGGGTTGATTTCAGATGCGCTTAAGGTAGTCCAGAAGCGAACGGAGTTTTTTGATATATCAACAATGAGAGAACCTTATCGGTTGCAAGGCAAAAAAACACTCGGATTTGAAATTATTGAACAGCTTGGATGGGAGGTGCCAGATTGGATAATCTATCCAACTGGCGGTGGAACAGGATTAATAGGGATATGGATCGCTGTTAAAGAACTAATTGAAGTTGGTTTGATTGAGAAAAAATTTCCAAAGATGGTTGCCGTTCAATCAGCTGGGTGTGCTCCAATAGTTAAGGCTTATAATGAGGGGAAGAGTAGAGCTGAATTTTGGGAAAATGCGCAAACGATCGCTTATGGACTTCGTGTGCCGAAGCCATTTGCAGATAGGTTAATTCTTGAAGTTATCCGTGAAAGCAAAGGGCTTGCAATTCAAGTTGAAGATGATGAAATAATTAAAATGATGGAAAAACTGTCAAAAGTTGAAGGAATAATCTTTTGTCCTGAAGGTTCAGCAACCGCAGTTGCGCTTGAAAAGCTCGTATCGGACGAAGTCATAGGCAAAGATGAAGTTGTTGTTATTGTAAATACTGCATCTGGGTTAAAGTACATTTAAAAACAAAATCGGGAAATTAATATGTTTGCAAATAAAAATGTCGTTGTAACTGGTTCAACGGGTGGGCTTGGCTCGGTTGTCGCAAGATATTTCCTTGAAAATGGCGCGAAAGTTTTCGCAGTTTATAGAAAGGAGAAAAAATTCAAACGATTTTTCAAAGATATTTTAACAAATAAAAATCTTTATGCTGTTAAAGCGGATTTGACAAATGAATCGCAAGTCCAAAAGGTCTTTAAATTTGTCAGAAAATATGGTGGTGTTGATTTTTTGATAAACTGTGTCGGAGGGTATTCTGAAGGAAGTATGGTATTTGAAACTGAGGAGAATGAGTTTGATGAGATGATAGACTTGAATCTTAGAACTGCTTTTCTTTGTTCAAAATGGGCTTTGCGAGATATGATTCCGAAAAGAAGCGGTAGGATTATAAATATATCGTCAATGCTTGCTTTAAAGCCTTCACCGGGGAAGGGAGCTTATGTTGTTTCAAAGGCTGGGTTAATTGCTTTAACGGAAGTGGTTGCGGAAGAGGTTAAAGATTTTAATATAACTTGCAATGTCATTCTACCAAGTATAATTGCGACGGATGAAAATAGAAAGAGTATGCCTGGGGCTGACTATTCAAGATGGGTTCAACCGCAAGAGATAGCGAAGTTAATCGGCCATCTTTGTTCTGATGAGGCAGGAGGGATAAATGGAGCAATCATAAGGTTTCCGGGGAAGATTTAGTTTGTTTTTTTGGCTTTGTTTGCTTATATTTAAAACCTGAAAATTAAATTTTCTACCGAATGAAATTTCCAAGTTCAGGCTCAAGGCGAAAAAGGCAAAGGCTATATACTATTTTATTTTTTTCTGATGAGGATGAAAAGCCGAAAGGTATAAAGTTAAGCAAGCAAGCGTTGATTTTATATATTTCGCTAGTTGTTATCTTTATTTCCACTATCGTTTTGGTTTTAGTGATCCACACTCCTGTTAAATATATTGTTTTTCCTGAAACATTTGCAGAAAGCAAGGAAAGAGCAAAAAAAATGCAGGAGTTGTATCAACGGCTTGAAAATTTTGCTTATGAGCTTGAGAAGGTTAAGCTTTACAACAACCTTCTAAGGCAGGCGCTTGGAGAGAAAGTTAGTGATAGCATTGCGGTAAGTATGAGCCGACTTGAAAATATGGCTCAAAGAAGACAAGAAATGAGATCTACCGATGAGGATTTTGATATTTTGCAAGTGATAGATGTTGAAGGTGTTAAACCGAAATTTATTTTTCCTGTTTTCAATGGCTTTGTAACTCGCGGTTTTATGCCAGAAATTCAACATTTTGGTATAGATATCGCTGGTAAAGAAGGAGATATCATAAGAGCAGTTGATGATGGATATGTGATTTTTTCGGATTGGACTTACAGGGATGGTTATGTGATCATAATTTTACATAGTGATGGTTATATGAGTGTTTATAAGCATGCGCAAATGAATTTGAAAGCGAGAAATGCTTTCGTGAAGCAAGGAGAGCCGATAGCATTGGTAGGGAAAACAGGTAAAACGGGCAACGAACCTCATCTTCATTTTGAACTATGGAAAAATGGAAAGCCTTTAAATCCAAAACTTTATATACCAAATTAATCAGGTGAAAGATCAATGGCTTTGATCGGCGGAAATAAGGAAGGAAAGAGTTCAAATGTTGAAATTAACATTATCGCAAATGGGACTGTGATTGAAGGTAAAGTTGTAAGCCAAGGAAGTATGAGGATTGATGGACGGGTGATTGGAAACATTCATGTCAATGGTAATTTGACAATTGGAACGACGGGAGAGGTGCATGGGGATATTGAGGCTAAAAATGTCATCATTGGCGGGAAAGTTAATGGGACAATTGTTGTTGCTGAAAAACTTGTGTTTGAGAGCAAAGCGGTTATCAAAGGCGATGTAAAGGCATCAAAACTTGTGGTTGACGAAGGAGCGATTTTTGATGGTAAATGTGTGATGACGAGCGCTTCAACAGTTAACAAGACCTCTTAAAATGTCTGATGAAGAGAAGAAAGAAAAGATATTTCAAAGCGTTGGTAGAGCTATAAAAGAAGTAGCGCCTTATAGTGGGCTTGGTTTGCAACTTGCGGTTACAGTTGTGATATTTTGGTTTATCGGGAGGTTGATAGATGAGCATTATGGAACCTCACCGCTGTGGATGGTAATAGGCGCGATGTTTGGCATCATCGTTGGTATGTATAATTTTATAAAAGCAGTAATTGAACTTGGAAAAAAACGGAAAAGCAAGAATGAAAGTTGATGTTGGAAAATTCGTCAAATATATCTTGATTTCGCTTGTTATCGTTTGGGCATTGTTAATTTATCCTTTGGCGAGATTTGCATCTGATGAATTTATAAAATCATTTTTCATAGGTTCTTTGATAAGTGTTGTAAATTCAATCATTGGAATTTTGATCTTAAAGCGTGGGCTAAATAGACCGGACAAGGAATTTCTGAAGCTTACATTGGGCAGTATGGGTGTGAGATTGTTTGCGATCGCTGGTTTGATTTTGTTCATGCTTGAGGTTTTAAATTTTGAACTTTATGGGCTTGTAATATCTTTGCTTTTGTTTTATTTCGTTTTTCTTGGTGTTGAGGTTTTCTTTTTAAGTAAATTGACAACAAAAAAGGAGTTTTAAATCAGGTGTTTTTGAATAATTTGATCGCTTTGGCTGATACGGTGAAGCATCATGAAACCGCTCACGGCGGTGAAGAAAGTTGGATGCTTCATCATATTTCTGACTCAAGGACAATTGATCTTGAACCATTTGGACATATAACACTTCCGCAATTTCCACCAATCAACATTGCTGGGGTAGAGATAGACCTATCAATTACGAAGCATGTTTTCTTCATGTGGCTTGTTTCAATAATTTTGATAGTGACTCTTTCGCTTGTTGCAAGGAGTTACAAAAAGAGCATGGTTCCACATGGTATTGCGAATTTAGTTGAGGTTTTTGTTGTTTTTATTCGCGATGAGATTGTTTTATCTGTGATTGGTAAAGAGGGGTTGAAGTATTTGCATTATTTTTTAACTCTTTTCTTTTTCATTCTTTTGTGTAATCTGATTGGTTTGGTTCCGTACGGTGCAACTGCAACTGGAAATCTTGCGGTAACAGGTGGGCTTGCGTTTTTGTCCTTTATTTTAATTCAAGTTGCTGGGATAAAGAAGCATGGCTTCATCGGGTATTACAAAGGTCTTGTCCCGCATGGTGTTCCTGGTTTCGTTGCGCCAGTGATGTTCATAGTTGAGTTCCTCGGGCTTTTTGCGAAAGCATTTGCTCTTACCGTCCGTTTGTTTGCAAACATGACCGCTGGGCATATTGTTATTTTATCTTTGATAGGATTGATATTTGTTTTCAAAAGCATCTTGGTTGCTCCGATTTCAATTGCCTTTGCGATTTTTATAAACATTCTTGAAATACTTGTCGCTTTTATACAAGCTTACATATTCACTATGCTCACGGCGCTATTTGTAGGTCTTTCAATACATCAACATTAAAAACAAAAATAAAAAACAAAAGGAGGAAAATATGCCAGAATTAGCACACCTTGCTGGTGGATTCGGCGCAGCTTTGTCAGTAATTGGTGCAGCATATGGAATAAGCAAACTTGCTGCAGCAACTATGGAAGCGAGCGGTCGCCAGCCAGAAGTAGCTGGTGAAGTTAGAACATCAATGATCATTGCTGCTGCCTTGATAGAAGGCGTTACGCTTTTTGCTGAAGTTATTTGCATTATTCTTGCGTTAAAATAAAAACTTTTTAAACGATGCTTGAGGTAAATCCTGGTGTTGCAATATGGACGATAATTACATTCTTGCTTTTGGTCGTGATTCTAAAAAAGGTTGCGTGGAAGCCAATAGTTGAAGCGTTGACGAAGCGTGAGGAGGAAATAAGAAGATCTCTTGAAGATGCTAAACGAGCCCGTGAAGAAGCCGAAAGATTGATGGAGGAAAATAAACGCAACCTTGCTCGCGCTGAAGAAGAGGTGCAAAAGATAATTCGTGAAGGCAGAGAAACAGCTGAAAAAATAAGAGCCGAAATACTTGAAAAAGCAAGAAAAGAAGCGGATGCCTTGATTGAAAGAGCAAAGGAAGAAATTGAATTGCAGCGTGAGCAAGCAATGCTTCAGTTAAGAGCTCAAATAACTGATCTTGCGATTCAAATCGCTTCTAAATTGATCGGAGAGACATTAAACGAGCAAAAACATAAAAAGCTTGTTGATAAATATCTTCAAGAAATTTCATCCGAAAAAAGAGCGTGAGTTAAGAAATGCCTAATTTGAGAGTAGCAAAAAGGTATGCTAAAGCTTTGATAGAAATCGCAGAGGAGCTCAAAAAACTTGATAGAATAACGCAAGATGTTCAACTAATAGATTCGGTGATCAAAAATTCAAGGGAGCTTCAACTTTTCTTGAAAAGCCCAATTATTAAAGAAGATAAAAAGAAGCAGGTAATTCAAGAGATTTTTACGGATAGTCGCGTTGATCCCGTGACGCTGAAATTTATTCTCCTCTTGATTGAAAAAAAGCGTGAGGATTTGCTTCAGGATATTGTTAAAATGTATCAGGATCTTTACGATGAAAAGATGGGCGTTGTGACCGCTGAAGTTATAACTGCTGTTGAGGTTGATGAAAGTGAGCGGAAAAAGATAGAGAAGAAAATTCTTGAAATGACACAAGCGAAGAAAGTTAAAGCAATTTATAAAATTGATCCGTCAATAATTGGTGGAATTGTGATAAAAATTGGAGACACTGTTTACGACGCCAGCATAAGAAGGAAAATTCAGCTCTTGCGTGAACAACTGATCTACGGAAGTTAAAAGAAAAATAAAAGGTAAAAAGTCATGGCGACGATTGAAATTAGACCGGATGAAATATCTGAAATTTTAAGAAAACAATTAACCGGATTTGATAAAGAGGTTGATATTTATGATGTTGGGACTGTGCTACAAGTTGGTGATGGAATTGCTCGTGTGTATGGGCTTTCAAAAGTAATGATGAGCGAGCTTCTTGAATTTCCAAATGGAGTTATGGGGGTGGCGATGAACCTTGAAGAGGATAATGTGGGATGTATTTTGTTCGGAGAGGATACGCTTATTAAAGAAGGTGATATTGTTCGCAGGACGGGTAGAGTCCTTTCTGTCCCTGTTGGTGAAAAACTTCTTGGAAGGGTGGTAAATCCGCTTGGACAACCTTTGGATAACAAGGGGCCTATTGAATTTGAAAAGTATATGCCAATAGAGAGAAAAGCTTTAGGAGTTATTTATCGTCAACCAGTGAAAGAACCGTTGCAGACAGGTATAAAAGCTATTGATGCGATGATCCCAATTGGGCGTGGACAAAGAGAATTGATAATTGGAGATAGACAAACAGGAAAAACTGCTATAGCAGTTGATACGATAATAAATCAAAGATTTACTCATACTGAAAGAGCAAAAGAACTTGGAATAAAGCCGGTTTATTGTATTTATGTCGCTATTGGTCAAAAGATGTCAACTGTTGCTCAAGTTGTTGCTAAGCTTGAGGAAGAGGGAGCGATGGATTATACTATTGTAGTTGTTGCGTCTGCAAGTGATCCAGCACCGCTTCAGTATATAGCTCCTTACGCTGGATGCACTATGGGTGAGTACTTTAGAGATTCTGGAAGACATGCTCTTGTTGTCTATGATGATTTGAGCAAACATGCTTGGGCTTATAGACAGGTTTCACTTCTTTTGAGACGTCCACCAGGAAGAGAAGCTTATCCCGGAGATATTTTCTATCTTCATTCCCGACTTCTTGAAAGAGCTTCCAAGTTGAGCGATGAACTCGGTGGTGGAAGTTTAACTGCTTTGCCGATAATTGAAACTCAAGCAGGTGATGTCGCTGCGTATATTCCGACAAATGTTATTTCAATTACGGATGGACAGATTTATCTTGAACCTGGACTTTTCAATGCAGGCGTAAGACCGGCTATAAATGTTGGTATTTCAGTTTCACGAGTTGGTGGAAATGCACAAATAAAAGCGATGAAAAAAGTTGCTGGCAGATTGCGTCTTGAACTTGCACAATATAGAGAGCTTGAAGCATTCGCTAAGTTCGCTTCGGATCTTGATAAAGCAACACAGGCTCAGTTGAGAAGAGGACAACGCCTTGTTGAATTGTTGAAACAGGATCAATATCAACCGATGCCTGTTGAAGAGCAAGTTGTTTTGATTTTCGCTGGAACTCAGGGTTATCTTGATGAATTACCTGTTGAAGCGGTGAGGAGATTTGAGAGCGAATTCCTTGCGTATATGAGGGCAAGGCATAAAGATATCCTAAATAGGATCGCTGAAACTAAAGACCTTGACGACGAGACGATACAAAATCTTCATAAAATCTTAAAAGATTTCGTGACATCGTTTAAAGCAACTTTACAGTAGTTAGTTAAGCAAAGCTCCTTCCCAAATTAAATTGGGAAGGGGCTGGTTTAAACTAAAAATAAACTCAAGAAAACTGAATGCCTGCCTTAAGAGATATTAGAAGACGAATAAACGCGGTAAGGAGCATACAGAAGATCACCAAGGCAATGAAGATGGTTGCAGCTGCTCGGTTGAGACGAGCGCAAGATAAAATTATTTCAGCGCGACCTTACGCAAGAAAGATAGAGGATTTAATCCAGCGTTTTGTTTCAACTTTCAGTGGTGGGTTTGATAATCCGCTTTTGAAGGAAAGAGATGTTAAAAATGTTGCAATCGTCGTCGTGACCGCTGATAGAGGACTATGCGGATCATTTAATACTAACATCATAAGAAAAACCTTGTCATTGATTGATGAAAAGCGAAGGGAGCTTCCGCCGAATGGGAAAGTGAAATTGATTTGTGTGGGTAAGAAGGGATTTGATTATTTCAGCAGGCATAAGAAAAATTTTGAGTTGGTTGCAAGTTTTACAGGACTTTTCAAAAGGACGATTGAATATTCTTGGGTTGAAGAAATAACGC
Source organism: Candidatus Kryptonium sp. (assembly GCA_025060635.1). NCBI lineage: Bacteria > Pseudomonadati > Candidatus Kryptoniota > Candidatus Kryptonium > Candidatus Kryptonium sp. The sequence goes on from JANXBN010000003.1 coordinate 23,628, forward strand.
AGAGGATCGTTGATGGGTTTTTGAAAGAAGAGTTTGATCTTGTTGAGATAGTTTATAACGAATTTAAATCAATAGTTCAGCAAAAAATTGTAATTGAGCAATTTCTTCCAATAGTTTCAAAAGTTGATGTTATAAAACCATCAAAAGGGGTTAAAGTTCCAATCATTGAATATATATACGAGCCAGATCCAAAAAGTATTTTACAAGAGTTGTTGCCTAAATATCTAAAGACACATATTTTGCGTGTCCTTCTTGAGTCAAATGCAGCTGAGCAAGCGGCGCGTATGACAGCGATGGATAATGCTACTGAAAATGCAAATGAACTTCTCAAAGATTTGCAGCTCTTGTTCAATAAAACGCGTCAGGCGATGATAACTAAGGAAATGCTTGAGATCGCAAGCGGAGCAGAGGCGTTGAGAAAAGCTGGGATGGTATAAATTACCATGCCATTGTTGAAAGGTCAATTTCAATTTTTTTGTTTTCATTTACATAAACAAATTCGTCTTTCTCTTCGGTTATTTGAATTTTCCAATCCCCTCTTTGGTCTTTGATGGCTGAGCCGAAAAGTTTACGCTTTTTTGTTTGAGTGAAAATTTCCCAGAAAACCCATCCGAAAATTGCTTCATAATCTTTGATATAAAAAGCCGGGACGCGGAATCCCGGCTCAACTTCCACATCTTTAACTTTTTTGGGGACAAAGTTTAAACTTTCAAGTTTTCTGATGAAAATATCCGTTAAGTCATAGGTATCATATAGCAGTTCAACTTTTGATATATTGAATTTTCCAGTTATGATCTCTTCAAAAGCTTCTTCTATTTCCTTGAATTTTTTCTCAGTCAACCCAGTCGGCGATGAATATATTTGTTTCTCCTCGCTTTTTGCTGTTTCTATTTGAAGCCCAAACGAGCTTTTTGCCATCGCGTGTAAACATTGGAAAACCGTCAAAATCAGGAGAATAGGTTACTCTTTCTATTTGTCCAGTTTCAATGTTCACTATGTAAAGTTCAAAATCTCTGCCTTTAGGATCGTGCAGGTTTGATGAAAAGATTATTCTCTTTCCGTCGGGATGGAAAAATGGGGCGAAATTTGCAGCGTTGTTATTTGTTATCTGTTTTTTATTTTTGCCATCAGCATCCATAACGAAAATTTGAAGCTTCATCGGTCTTAAATATCCTTCCTTAAGCATCTTCTCATATTCTGCGATTTCAGATGAATCTTTTGGATGATAAGCACGGTAGCAAATTTTTTTGCCATCCCATGAGAAGAATGCTCCTCCATCATAACCTTTTTCATATGTTAGTCGCTTAACATTTTTTCCGTTCAGATCCATCGTGTATATTTCAAGATCGCCATCTCTTACAGAAGTAAAGACAATTTTATCGCCCTTTGGCGAAACGGTTGCCTCTGCGTCGTAGCCTGGTGTATTTGTCAATTGACGAAGGTTTGAGCCATCAGCTTTTGCTTTAAAAATGTCGTAGTTATCAAGACCCCAAACATAACCCTTTGTGTAATCAGGTTTCGGCGGGCATTTTTCGCTTATATGATGAGTTGATGAATAAATTATTTCTGTATCGCCCGGCAGGAAGTAAGAACAAGTTGTCTTACCTTTACCCGTGCTGACAAGTCGTAAATTGCTACCATCAATGTTCATTATAAAAATTTGATCACATTGGAAAGTATCTCTTGTCGCTTGGAAAATTAGCTTGGTTTCGTCAAATGAAAAGTAAGCTTCGGCATTTTCTCCACCAAAAGTAAGTTGTCTGATGTTTCTTAAGTGTTTTTCTCTTGGATCTCTTAAAGGATCTTCATTGGGGTTTTGAGCGATAAAAGAGGTGAAAAGTAGGGAAATGGCAACAGCAAATGTGAAAGTTAAAAGTTTGACAAAGTTAAGTTTTATCATTTTAACTAAAAAGTTTTGTTTTTAAAACTGGATTCTCGGAGCCTGTTGGGCTTGTTCAGTCGCTTTAAAATAGGGTCTTTCTCTAAAACCAAACATCCCAGCTATTATATTTGTAGGGAATCTACGTATGTAGGTGTTATATTGTTGAACTGCTTCATTATATCTTCTTCGTTCAACTGAAATTCTATTTTCAGTCCCCTCAAGTTGTGCTTGGAGTTGAAGAAAATTTTCGTTCGCTTTGAGTTGAGGGTAGTTTTCGGCAACTGCTATCAATCTTGAAAGAGCTGAGCCAAGGGCATCTTGTGCTTGTTGAAACCTTGCAAATGCTTGTGGGTCCTTTAAAACTTCTGGTGTTATAGATAATTGTCCAACTTTTGCTCTTGCTTCTGTAACTTGTGCAAAGACTTCTCTTTCATGTTTTGCGTAACCTTTAACAGTTTCAACAAGGTTTGGTATCAAATCGTATCTTCGTTGGTATTGGTTTTCCACCTGTGCCCAGGCTTGATTTAACATTTCATCAAGTTGAACAAGCTTGTTATATGTTGATGTGACCCATCCGATAGTTATCAGTGCTATCAAAAGTAAGAAACCTATAACGCCGAGAACTGCAATTAAAGTTTTTGACATGGTTTTCGTTTGATTTTTATTTTGATTTTCAAAAATATAACAAGTTCGGATTTTATTTTCAAAAATTTAGCGTTAGCGTTTTCAAAAGTCATGCGGTTTTGAGGTGGCGGGAAAAAATAAAGTAGGGAGGGTAAATCTTTATAGCGAAAACTTGACAACGAAAAATTTTTTTATTATCTTATGGAAGCACTTCCAAAAATAACTTGATTTTCCTATGGGATAACGATTTACGACATAGCTCGGGAAGCGAAGGTTGGGATCGGGACTGTCTCAAGGGTTTTGAATGGGAGTCCGCATGTATCGGAAAAGACACGAAAAAAAGTCCTTGAAGTTGCGAAGCGGTTGAATTACCAGCCTCATACCTATGCGCAAAGATTAGCAAAGCAAAAGGCTTATGCAATTTCTGCTGTCATTCCATTTTTTACAAGCTACTTCTTCATGGAAGTCCTTCGTGGGGTTCAAAGTAAAATCTCTGAGATTGGTTTTGATCTTGTTCTCTATGGCGTGAATGATCCGGCAAGTCAAATTGAATATTACATTCAAAAGAGCACACATCGTGGAAAAGTTGATGGGGTTCTTTTCTTCTCAATGAAATTTCCAGAGTCCTATGTTAGATACTTTATCCAACATTCAATACCAATAGTTCTCGTTGATACATTCCATCCAAAGTTTGATTCAATCACCGTTGATAATTATAAAGGTGCCTATCTTGCGACTGAGCATTTGATAAAAGTTGGGCATGAAAAGATCGGGATGATAAGCGCACGGCTTGAAAGCGTCCCAGCGAAGCAGAGATTTGATGGATTCAAGCAAGCAATATCTGATTATGGAAAAACTTTTTATGATAAGTTTTTTGTTGAAACGAAAGACACGCGACTTGATGGTTTTAATCGTGAGTCTGGATACTATGCTTGTAAGGAGTTATTAAGTCGTGGGAAGGAGATCCCGTCTGCTATTTTTGTATCAAGCGATATTCAAGCAATTGGGGTGATCCAAGCTTTGAATGAGAAAGGAATAAAAGTCCCTGATGATGTTTGCGTAATTGGCTTTGATGATATTGAACTTGCTAAAGATTTCGGACTTACGACAGTTAGACAGCCGATGTATGAAATGGGAGTTATAGCGGTGGAGAAGCTTTTTGAGCGGATAAACGATGAGAAGTTAAAAGTTGAACATGTGAAGTTTACACCAGAATTAGTAATAAGAAAAACTTGCCCGTAAGAAAAAATGAGGTTGCTATGAGTTTAAGAAATCTGTTTCTCGTTTTTCTGTTCCCTGCGATTTTATTAGCAGGAAATACTGGGAAAATAGCAGGGCGCGTAACGGACGCACAAACTGGCGAGCCAATAATTGGTGCAAATGTGATAATTGAAGGAACCTACCTTGGGGCTGCATCGGATTTAAACGGAAACTATGTCATAATAAATGTCCCGCCAGGGGTTTATAGAGTTAAAGCATCCGCAGTTGGATATAAGACAGTCATAAAGGAAAATGTAAGGGTTTCAATTGACTTAACGACACGACTTGATTTCCAGCTTGAGCCAACCGTGATTGAGCTCGGTCAAGAAGTCGTTGTAGTTGCGGAAAGACCTTTGGTTCAAAAGGATTTAACAGCTTCAACTGCTATTATTGGAAGTGAGTTAATACAAGCATTGCCGATCACGGAATTTCAAGAGGTAATTCAACTTCAAGCTGGTGTTGTTGCGGGACACATTAGAGGTGGAAGAAGCGGAGAGGTTGCATATTGGATAGATGGTGTTCCTGTGACGGATGTTTATGATAGAAGCGCTGTTATCTCAGTTGATAGGAAGTCAATTCAAGAACTTCAATTGATAAGTGGTGCGTTCAATGCTGAATATGGGCAAGCTATGTCTGGAATTATAAACATCGCAACAAAAGACGGAAGCAATAAATTTAATGGTAGTTTTACGACATATTTAGGTGGATATGCGACTGCGCATACAAACATATTTACTGGTTTGAATAAATTTGATCCTCTCTCAATCAGAAATTTTGAGGGCAATATAAGTGGTCCTATCATAAGAGATAAAATTTTCTTCTATTTGAACGGTAGATGGATCTACTTTGGCGGATGGCTTTATGGTATAAGGAAATTTAGACCTGAAAATATCGTTGATAATCGCGACCCGGATCCGAACAAATGGATAATTAGCATAAATCCACAACAGGGACTTGGTGACAGTGCCTTGGTCCCGATGAATTGGAACAGAAAAACATTCCTGCAAAGTAAGTTCACATTTCAAATTTCCCCGACTCTAAAGATTTCATACAACTATATGTATGAGTATATGAAGTATCGGAATTTTGACTTTGTGTTCAAGTATAACCCTGATGGTGATTTAAATCGTTTTCACAAGGGGATAACAAACATCTTGTCAATAAACCACACATTGAGCAAATCAACTTTCTATCAGGCAAGTTTTTCATACTTTTTCAAAGATTACAGACATTATGTGTTCAAGGATCCTCACGATCCGCGCTATGTTCATCCGAAACTTTTACTTCAGCCTGGTCCTTATAGCTTCATTGCTGGTGGTATGAAGATGGATCATTTCTACAGGAACACTGGGACATATGTTGCAAAATTGGATTTGACATCACAGATAACGAAGGTTCATCAGATTAAAACTGGTATTGAGTTTAGGTATCACACAATTTATTTTGAAGGCTTTTACCTTGATCTTTCCGATGCTGATAGAGCAAGAGATCCAATTTTTGACAAAAATCCATATGTTAGAACGAGAATACCTGATGTAAGTGAGCCAGGAAGGACATTGTTTAGGAATAATCCCAAGGAATTTTCATATTACATTCAAGACAAGATGGAGTTTAACGAGATTATTTTGAATGTCGGAGTAAGGTTTGATTATTTCCATCCAGATTGGCATGTCCTTGCTGATCCATCTGATCCGAACATATACCAACCTTTGAAGCCACAGAATAGATATTTTGACACAAACAATAATGGAATTTATGGCGATCCTGGGGATATTCCGAAGACAGTTGAGGATAGAAGAGCATACTGGTATGTTCGTGCTAAGCCGAAGTGGCAATGGAGCCCGCGAATTGGGGTTGCTTTCCCGATAACGGATAGGGGAGTTATTCATTTCTCATACGGACACTTCTTCCAGATCCCACCTTTTGAGTATCTTTATACTAATCCAGAATTTAAACTTGGTTCTGGGACCGGGAACATAGGTCTTGTCGGGAACGCTGACTTAAAGCCGGAGCAAACCGTAAGTGGAGAAATTGGTGTACAACAAGCGATAACGAATGACATAGCAATTGAATTGACTGGATATTTCAGAGACATAAGGAACTTGACAGGAACGAGAGCGGATGAGATTTTCATATTTGGTGGTTCAGCTTGGTATAATAGGTATGAGAACACAGATTTTGGGTTTGTAAGAGGGATAGTTTTCTCGCTTGATAAAAGATTTTCAAATAATTGGGCTTTGACGATTGATTATACATTCCAAGTTGCAAAGGGCAATGCTTCCGACCCAGCTCAAACAAGAAATCTTCGTCTTGGTGGGCAATGGCCAGAGGTTAAAATCATTCCGCTTGATTGGGATCAAAGACATACTTTAAATGTAACAGCTTCTTATTCTGCACCTGGAAATTGGGGATTGAGCGTGGTTGCTCAATATGGAAGTGGAACTCCATATACACCAAGGCAATCAAAGAACATCGGTACGCTATTGATAAACTCTGAAAAGAAGCCGTCAACATTTAATGTTGATTTGAGAATTTACAAGGACATCAAATTTAACTTCTTAACATTTTCGTTCTTCGCTCGTATATACAACTTGTTTGATATAAAGAATGCTTACGGCGTCTACAACGATACTGGAAGACCTGATTTCACGCTTGATTATTTGAGCGCGTTGAAACAGCAGCCTGTTCAACTTGTAAATCCGCTTGGAGAGTGGTTTACAAATCCGACATTTTATTCAGAGCCAAGGAGAATTGAAATTGGATTAACGATTTTCTTCGGACAATGAAAAATGTAGTAAGTTTAAACAAAATCAAGAAAAAGTCATGCGTAAATTTCTGAACCTAATTTTATGCCTGCTTCTGTTTCAAATTGTCGTTTCCGATTTGGCATTTGCTCAAAAGTTAAGAGGAGATAGAACATTTAGGAAAGTTGGAATTCACAATGGAAATCTTGTTAAGACGGTTTTTGGAAATTGGGGTGTGATTGCACAGCCGCCAACGCAAGGTCCACCGCTTGCGTGGAAATATGACGATAATGGATATGCTGGAGATGTAAGCATCTTGGTTGGTCTTGAGCTGTATTTCCCAAGGTATGATTCAGTTCTTAGAAGAACGGTTATTGACACGGTTCATTCAGTTGTCATTTGTCCTGTTGATAGACCTGGAGGAGCTTCTGGTGGTGAAACTGGAAGTGGAGGCAAGTTTTGGGGCTTTGAGCCAGTGCCAGGTTATGCCAATCCAACGCTTCAAGAAGTTGGAAAAGGTGTTGCAATGAGCCACCTTCCAGAAACATGGCCTCCATTTTGGCCAGATCATCCCGACTGGATTGATACCGCAACAGGTAAACCTTATTGGAACGGATATTTTGGAAAAGGCATTACAAATGCAGACCAAGAAAGTTATTTCGTAATGGATGATCACAACGATGAAAAATATAACAGAAGATATGGCTTTAGACCAGATTCAACAGATCCCACAAGGATGGGACATGGTTTGGTGGTAAAGGTTCGTGGGATGCAATGGTCAAATGTCCTTGCAGAAGATGGGATCTTTTGGGTTTATGATATCACAAATGAAGGGACGACGGATTATAGAAGAACAGTATTTGGATTTTTAGTTGGAACTTGGGTTGGAGCTGGTGGAGGTTCAAGTGGAAATACCGAGTGGAGAGATGACTTATCGTTTTTTGATGCTGCTGAGGACTTAACATATTCGTGGGATGCTGATAGATACATTGATAGAAGCTCAAATCCAAAATGGATCGGAAGCGTTGGATACCTTGGCTATGGATTCCTTGAGACGCCAGGAAATCCATTTGATGGAATTGATAACGATGGGGATTCAAAAAGTCCTACAAGCCCGAAATTCAAAGCTCAAGATTTCCCGCCATCATCGTTAAACCCAGAAGGAACAAACAGAATTTTATCTCGCTTTGATCCCGGACCAAATCCTGATTTCCCAAACAATAAAATTGTTTTAATTGAAGCAAAGAAAGTTTACTCGCCAATATATAAAGTTTTTCAAACGGTTTATGAAAGGAGAGTTGTCGGGCTTGATACACTTTTCAAATCAGACAGAGATACCGTAACTGTTTATTCTCTTGATTTGCCGTTTAAAATCTGGGTCGGGAAAGAACTTGTTGAGGTCGCAAATAACGGAATTGACGATGATCTTGATGGATTAATTGATGAAAATTTTGATCTTCACTATAGGCAGATCAGGAAAACTGCCGATGGTAGAGTTATTTTTGACAAGTTGAATCCGCTCGCTTATAAAAATTATTTCACGGGCCGCGGGCTAAATGATCCTATGATTGATGAAAGAAGGGATGATGGAATTGATAACGATGGGGATTGGGATGTAAACTGGGATGATGTCGGTGCAGATGGAGTGCCCGAAACAGGTGATTTTGGAGAAGGAGATAAAATTCCTACACCGGGAGAACCACACTTTGATGCTGTTGATGTTAATGAATCTGACCAGATAGGTTTGACAAGCTTTGATTTCTTTGTTCCAGCTGGCGCGATAAATATGGCAAATGACGAAGAGATGTGGAGACGACTTGCCCCTGGAAATTGGCAAGTTCCAGAACAATATATCACGGGTTATGTTGAGGGCCCGGATTTTGACGCTGGCTCTGGATATTTCCCATTGACATCAAAGCAAACGGAAAGATTTTCTCTGATACTCTTCATGGGTGAAGATTTGAAAGATCTGTTCTTCAATAAGCGTGTTATGCAGGGAATTTATGACGCAAACTATAATTTCCCAAGACCACCTGAAAAACCAACTTTGAAAGCAATTCCAGGTGATAGAAAAGTTGTGCTTTACTGGGATAACATTGCAGAAAGATCATTTGATCGTGCCTTGGCTGAAGTTTATAAGAATAAAGGCGACAACATAAACAAGGCATATGACTTTGAGGGATATAAGATTTACAAAGCAACTGATCCAAACTTCAATGACGCAAGAGTTATAACTGATGGATTTGGAAATCCAGTGTTTTATAAACCTATTGCACAGTTTGACCTAAAGGATAGCGTTTTCGGATGGTTTCCACTTGACTTCAATGGCGTTAAATTCTGGCTCGGTAGCGAAACTGGAATACAACATCAATACATTGATACCGATGTCAAAAACGGTGTGACATATTACTATGCTGTCGTTGCTTATGACAAAGGTGATGCAGAGCTGAGAGTTTATCCTTCTGAGAATTCAAAGTTTATTCAGGTGACATCCACAGGGCGACTTATATTTGACAAAAACACTGTAAGCGTAACTCCAAATGCACCTTCCGCTGGATTTATACCAGCTGGAACAGATACGATAATTCACAAAGAAGGACCTGCAACTGGAAACATTTATCTATATGTGCTTGATCCTTTCAAAGTTAAGGACAACCATACTTACAGAGTTGTTTTCAGAGATTCAAGCTTTAGCAGGATAACAACTGCATATTCAGTTATAGATATAACTAATCCAGCAAGTCCAGATACGGTTGTCAAGTGGAGTCGTGTTTTTGAGGGTGAAACTGAGTTATTTGATGGCATGAGGTTGATTTTTGATAATCATTGGAATATAAGATACATTGATAGCTTGTCGGGTTGGAACAGACCAAACATGCCCAAGTTTACATTTACTTTGTTTAGCGCCGGTGCAGTCAGAGGGAGATTGTATCCTTCGGATTATCAAGTTGAATTTTATGATGAAATTGTTGACACATCAATTGCTTACCCACCGTTGAGGATCCCTGCTCAGCCAGTAAAATTTAAGGTGAAGAACTTAACTGATGGAAAATACATTGATTTCATATATGTAAATGTCTATAATGCTTTCACAAGGATAAGACAAATCAGCATAGGGTTCTATGAGCAGTATCAGGGGATAAATTCGTTTACATGGGCATTGATATTCCAAGGTGACTCAGCGTTTACACTACCTGGAGCGGGCAATGTTTTAACATTGAGGACGACGAAGCCATTTAGAGCCGGCGATGTATACGAGTTCAAAACTCGTGCAAATCGTGTTGATCCTGAACTTGCAAAGGCACAGCTTAACAAGATCAAGGTTGTTCCGAACCCATATGTCGTTGCAGAAAAGTGGGAACCACCGCTTCCTCCAGGAATCTCAAGTGGCAGAGGCCCTCAAAAAATTGATTTTACAAATGTACCTGCTGGAGCAACGATTTATATCTTTACAGCTCGTGGAGAGCTTGTTGCAACATTGAAGCATGACAAAGATATTTCAGATGGCACCGTTTCTTGGAACTTGAAGACGAAGGAAAATCTTGATGTTGCCTATGGAGTTTATTTCTATGTCGTTGATGCGCCTGGGATTGGTCAAAAGACAGGAAAAATTGCGATAATAAAATAACATTTTGATATCATCTCGTATGGAAAAGGAGAGAAAAAACAAAAAATTTAACGAGAGTTTAAAAGTCATGGCGAGGAAAATTTTAATCTTGGCAATGTTAAGCGTTATCGGTTTTGCATATCTTCAATCTCAATCAAAAGTTGGGACAACTGCTGCGCCGTTTTTGGGTATTGCCGTAGGACCAAGGGCAATTGGGATGGGTGGCGCTTTTACTGCCTTCGCAAATGATGTGACTGCGCTGTATTGGAATCCAGCTGGTGTCTCGCGGCTTGCAAATAATGAAATTATGGTTTCACATACTGAATGGATATTTGGAACAAGCTTTGACTGGATCGGCGTTGCAGTCGGCATAGACCGAAATAATTATGTAGGTGTTAGCATCACACGACTTGACTACGGAGAAGATGAAGTTACAACGATTGATTATCCTGAGGGAACAGGTGAGAAATGGGATGCAAGCGATATCGCAATAGGTCTTTCATATGCCAGAAACTTAACAGATAGGTTCTCGGTTGGTGGAACTGTGAAATTTATTCAACAAAAATTATGGAACGAAAGAGCGATTGGCTTTGCAATTGATGTCGGAGTTTTATTTATAACTGAATTCAAAGGACTCAAACTCGGAGCAAGCATTTCAAATTTTGGAACGGAGATGCGATTGGATGGTAAAGATTTGTTTGTTATTTATGATCCAGATCCCGAACACCAGGGTAATAATTCAGCGATAAGTGCGAAACTTAAAACAGACGACTGGCCATTGCCACTTCACTTTAGAGTTGGTGCTTCAATTGATGTTTTTAAAACCGGAAGCAATTACTTAACATTTGCAGTTGACGCAATTCATCCAAACGATAATACCGAAAGTATTAACTTAGGTTTTGAGTATAGCTTTAGGAATTTCCTCTTCCTCAGAGCTGGCTATAAGTCGTTGTTCCAAAAGGATTCACAGGAAAGATTTACTGCTGGAGTTGGGATAAGTTATAAACTTGGTGGAATTGGCTTTAAGTTTGATTATTCATATCAAGATTTTGGAATTTTGAAAAATGTCCAAACTTTTGGGTTGTCAATTCTATTTTAAAACAAAGTTAGGAGGTGAAGGGCGAAAAATTTGAATCGCTAAAAATTTACTCTCCGTATATCGTTTCCACAATCGGAGAGAAAAATGCGAGATCCCAAAAATTTTCTTGACTTTAAAAAGAATTTTTCAGAATTTTTACTGCAAACAAAAAAACAAAAAGAGGTAGCATCTCATGTGGCGCAAAGTTAAAAACTTGGGGCTTCTTTTAACGTTGATCGTCGTAATTTCATCAATTGCATTTGCTCAATTGACACTTCGTCCTGTGTGGGTGAAAAAAGCTGGGGAAGTTAGCTGGCTTAGAACGGATAATAACACACGAGGCATGGCTTATAATCCTGCAAACGATCGCATTTATGTTGTGTCAAGATCTGTTGGATTAAATGTAATAATTCTTAGCGGAGCAAATGGTGATTCGGTTGGAAGATTAGATGTTACTGGTATAACGGGCGGAACATTTCCTTTAAATATGATTGATGTTTCCGATGATGGTGTTATTTATGCTTGTAATTTAAGCACTAATAGCGGTGGAGATACCGTGTTTAAAGTTTATCGTTGGGCTAGTGAGACTTCAACTCCAACTGTTGCGGTTACTTGGAGGGTGACCGCAAGAGTTGGTGATGCATTTGCTGTGGTTGGTTCTGGAACAAACACGAAAATCTACGCAAGTGGCACTGGAAATGCTAATGTTATTGTATTTGGAACAACTGATGGAGTAAACTTCACATATGAAAGGGCAATAAATGTTGGCGCAGGTAGAGCACGACTTGGTATTGATGTTGATGAAGCTGGAAATGTATGGGGTAATGGTGCTGGAACACTTGCCGGCGTTTGGGATCAAAACGGGACTTTGTTGGGTGAAATTCCCGGAACATCCGGTATGGCTACAGCTGACTTGGCAAAAACTGCTTCTGGGAGAAGACTTTTCTTCACACTTGGTATGGGTGCAGGAGTATCAGGCCCTTATTTCAAATTTTATGTCTATGATGTCACAGACGGACCAGCAAGAGCTAGATTAATTGGTGTAAGCGATAGTATAACTGGAAACTCCAATGCTAATGCAACAGGTAGAGCAGTTTACGATCCAGCCCGTCATAGAATGATTGCACTTGCAACGAATAATTATCTTGCTTCATTCCAGTTACCTTCTCAGATTGTATTTAATGTTAACACTGCAACATCGCCGAAGTTTTTAGTTGATACATCGCTTGTTGAAGTTCGCGGTAGCCATCCATTGCTTGGCCCATGGGGCAGTGCACCAACAAACAGGATGAGAAACCTCGGTGGGGATTATTGGCAACTTGCGGTTGATTTCCCAGATACAATGATTGGAAGAACACTTGAATATAAGTTTTATGCAGAGGACTGGGAAGATGGCCCGAACTATTCTTTAACTATACCACCAAAAGATACCGTATTGCCGTTGGTTTTCTTCCGCAAGCAAGGATTTGGACCACAACCGCCATATACTCCAACTGATTCAATTGATGTCTGGTTCAGAGTTTATGTTTATGGCATTCCTGAATTTGATCCAGCAAGACATGTCGTAGGAGTTCGTGGAGCAAGATTGCCAGGACATACTGATTTCGGAGATATAAGCTGGGGTAGAACATTTGTCTTAAGAGCTGAACCGGCGAATGATAGAGTTTGGTCAGGAAGATTGAGATTCCCATCGCCATCCGCAATAGCATATAAATTCGTAATCGCTTATAAAGATAGTCCAAATGTTGTCGTTAGATGGGAAAGCGATCCAAATAGAGAAGTTACTATAAACAGAGACACGACACTTAGATGGACAACTTTTGACAGGAGAGTGATTGCTCCAGCAAAACCAGTTGCGTTGTATTTCAGCGTTGATATGAGCGTAATGCAAGGTGCAAGGATTTTCTTCCCAGATAGTGGTGATGTTGTCCTTGTTCGTGGTACCTTCAATGGATGGGGTGAAAGAGATTCATTAGCTCCATCAATACTTGAACCTGGAATCTGGGAGAAATTCGTTACAATTACAGCTGCCCCTGGTGATTTCATTGAATTTAAATACTACATCAAAACCGGAACAAACAACCAAGCGAGAGTGCCAAACGCTGGCTGGGAAACTGGAGCAAATAGAAGATATGTATTTACAGATGCTGATACGCAAGAAGTTCCGAGAGATTATTTCAACAAGCTTGGACCAGAAGGATATGTGCAGAAAGAACAAGGTGTTGAAGTTTGGTTCTATTGTGATATGAGAGGAGCAACAGATAAAAACGGTGATCGTATCACAAGAATTGATTCACTCTTCATCGCTGGAAGCACACCTCCATTGTTCTGGATTTGGGATCAGCCGACAAGAGATCGTTCGCATTTGAGAATGTATGATGACGGAAGGTATCCTGATAAAATCGCTGGCGATTCAATTTACTCAGTTGCGTTGACATTCCCGAAGTGGAGTATAAAAGGACCGATACAATTTAAGTTTGCGGTTAATGGACCTGTTGATAACGAAGCTGGATTCCAAGAAGACCACTTGTTATTCTTGGATGACATGCCAAATCAACCAGGAAAGAAAGCGATAAACGAACTTGAAGTTGTAAAATTCGGAAGACAGCGTGGATTGGGCGCGTTCAAAGATACGGTTAGAATAGTCAATAAGTTTACCGGTGTAAAACAAACCGACGAAGTCCCGCTTACATATGCATTGTATCAGAACTATCCGAACCCATTCAACCCGATAACGACGATCAAATATAGCATACCGAGAACGGAAAAAGTCACATTGAAGATTTACAACATACTCGGTCAAGAGGTAGCGACACTTATTGATGAAGAACAGAAGGCTGGTGTTTATGAATTTAAGTTTGATGCATCAAATCTTGCAAGCGGTGTTTACTTCTATAGATTAACTGCCGGAAGCTTCGTTGATGTTAAGAAGATGATGCTTGTGAAATAAGAATTCATTTTTAAACGCCCTCTCCCTGTCATAGGGAGAGGGCATATTTTTAAAAACAAAATCAACGGAGGTGCAACAAACGGCGTAAGCGAGGGAAGCAAATCTTTATCTTGCGCTTTAAATTTTTGAAGGTCAGTTAAAAAACCAAAAGGAGGGTAATTCTATGAGGAAAGCAATTTCAATTTTGGGGATGATATTTTTTGTGGTTAACTTCTCGCTTGCTCAAATTACAATTGATGGAATCATTCAGGAAAGTCAATATGCTTTAGTAGCGCAGAAATTGAATAACAATTCGGGATTTGGTCCAAATATTGATGTTCAAAAAATTTTCTACTATCCCGATGTCGTAAATTCTAAATTGTATTTAGGCATTATTGGGAAATTAAATACGGCAAGTAATGATGGTATAGGTGTATGGATAAATGTAAAGGGACCTGGTTCGCCTACGGGTAGACCTGCGGGACAACCATTAGGAGGAGGTGGGGGACATCATTACATTGGGGACAATAGTAATCCTAATTATAGGGCTGACTTTGAGGTTGATTTTATGTTTGCTTTTAATCCTGGCAACAGTAATACAACCGTTTATTTTGATGCTGCGAAATTTGTCGGCGGTTCCAAATTTCTTAAATATCAAGGTTCTTGCAATCAAGCTGGAACTCCCGCATCAAATTCAAATGAAGATGGAACAGTTTTTGCACAGAATAGTATAATTTTTGCTTTTAACAATAGTGGTGGTCCAAATACAGGACTTGAAATGGAAATTCCATTTTCACAGCTCGGTCCGAGTGTTACAGCTTCAAATACGATAGAAATTTTCGCATTTGTAGTAAGTAATACGGCTTTTTTTTCTGATGTGACTGTTCCTGGAAATGTCAGTGGTGGTAATCTTGGATTTAATCCTAATTTTGGAACTATTCCAGGTGGACCTTATCATACAACAGATCAACCTCTTTCAGTTCAAACGGTTTCTCTTTCAGCCATAGCTGGTGATTCAAAAGTTACGCTCGTGTGGGAGACGAGAAACGAGGTTGACAATGCTGGATTTGAAATTTTAAGAAAAGCGGAAAACGAGAGCAATTATACATTGATAGCAAGCTATTTGACAAACGATGAGTTAAAAGGACTCGGGACAAATGCATATGGAAAGAGATATACATATGTTGATCGCAATGTGAAGAATGGCCTTGGATATGAGTATAAGATAGTTGCAGTAAGTTTCAGTGGACAGAGGCAAGAAATTGGAATTATATATGCAAAGCCCGGTTCTGAAATACCAAGCAAGTTCGTTTTATATCAAAACTATCCAAATCCGTTCAATCCTGGGACGGAGATAAAATTTGATCTGCCTGAATCAGGACATGTTAAACTTGAAGTTTTCAATTTAGCTGGAGAAAGAGTAGCAGTTTTATACGATGGATATATGGAAGCAGGTTATGGCAAGACGATAAGATGGAATGCTAATGGATTCTCAAGCGGTGTTTATTTGTATAAGTTGAGCGCTGGAAAATATGTTGATGTGAAAAAGATGGTCTTGATGAAGTAATTTTCTCAACCCCCTCTCCAACCACTTGGAGAGGGGGCAATGCTAAAAAACAGTTTTTGTACCCTTTGATTCTGGTTTAAATGTATGGAATCGGAGGGCGAAAGTATAGACAATAGACAAAAAAATTAAAGGCTTCTGAAAACTATGAAAAAATTTTTAATCCTATTCTTCGCACTTGTGTATTTTGCTTTTTCACAAACTGTTCCTGTGACATTTTACTATAAACCGCAAACGCCGGTTAATGCCGTTTTTCTTGCCGGTTCATTCAACAATTGGGGAAATAATGTCAATGGAATTGTTTCTGATACGAGATTTAGAATGAATTATGATCCAGCAAGTGGTGTCTGGTATAAGGTTGAAAATCTCGGTATAGGGACGCATGAATATAAATTTGTTGAAGATAGAAACAACGATGGCAGAGGCGAAACTTGGATAACCGATCCGAATAATCCGAGGATAAATTACGCAAATTATAACAATTCAATAATCATCGTCACTGACCCGATGGTTTTTCATCTTCTGCCAAAGCATGGAACCATAACGAACCGCGATCAACCTGAAATATCTGCTTATATTTTTTATTCATCTGGCACTGTTATTTCTGAAATAAATCTTTACATAGATGGAAACCTTGTCCCAAACGGGATTGCATATTTCAATCCGGGGAATCAAAGGTTTTCGTATGTTCCAGCTCAACCGCTTTCCAATGGACCGCATTTCATACGACTTGAAGTTAGGACGACCACAGGTAGAGTTGGATCAGATACTTCTCGCTTCACGGTTGATGTGACTTACAGAGTTTATCAAGCGGAATATGAGTTTATATTTGATCCGAGAAGTTCAAGAAATAGTTATAGAAATATCACATCTGTGACCTTGCGCGGGGAATTCAACGCTTGGGGCGAAGATCCGATGCAGTATGATTCTTTGCGCGGTGTTTGGACGAAAACTTTGAGATTGGTTGAGGGGGAGTATGAGTATAAGTTTTATTTGAATAATTCAATCTGGACAGCTGACCCTGATAATCCAGTGACGAGAGGAACTTACGGGAATTCAGTTGCGAATGTGAGAAGAATTTTGAAGCCGTATTTTATCGTTTCAAATCCGCCAAACGGCAGGATTTATCCTGATACAACCAGAACCATAAATATAACTGCTAAAGTTTTTGACAGCTCAAGGGAAAAGGGGATAAATCCAAGCAGTGTGAAGGTTTATCTTAATGGAAATTTAATTCCATCAAACTACGATGCGACGAACAAAATAGTCACAGCGCAAGTTCAAAATTTAACTGTTGGAAGACATGAATTAAAATTTGAAGCATCAGATAACGAAGGCAATCTTGGTGTTACTTACTCATCTTTTGGAATTTATCCATCTGGTTCAGGTTTTAGATATGTTGATAACACTGGTGATGATGTTGGAGATGGTGATTATATTTATCCAAATGGTTTCAGCCCGAGCTCGTGTGATATAAAAGAATTCAGAGCATATGCAAATCCAACGAGAGATACGATCTTCTTTGAAATAGGTATAAAAGACATAACGAGAAACACCGCGGTTGTTCTATTGATAAATAGCTCAATAGACAATTTCATTCCAGATCCATTTTCAGCAGAAGTTAGGATTCCCGATTTTAGCGATCGCGGAATTTATGTTATCCTTGCTCCCGGCGTCAATAGACCACAACTTAATGCGATTTATACAAAAGCATCGCCTTTGACAAAGGTTAGAAATATAACTTACAACCCGAACGCTTTAGCTTCCGATACGATCAAGTTTTTCTTTACCCTTAATGAACTCGTAAATTATCTTGGCTCATTCAGTTCAAAATTTTATTACAGCATTTACTCTTTCTTGGTTGATACACTTGGAAATCCTGTTAAGATCACATCCGCAAACGGTGGGAATGATCAGCCAGGGAATCCGAAAGTTTTTGATCTTGCTTTCGTAGATGACGCTGTACAGCGAAAAATTTTAAGTTATTATGTCGTTGGTTCATCTCCAATCCTTGCAACAATAGATAACGAAGGGCGTGGCTTTGCCGGGATAACACCAGCTCAGATTGGAATTGATATGGCTGGAGTTCCAATTGTCACTATCACAACTCAACCAAGGAGGACAAGAAAATCAGCAATTACGATCCGCGGCGAAATCAAACATCAAGATGGAAGACCAGCAACAGAAGTCAGCTATGTTGAAATAATAGTAAATGGAGTAGCGGGCGTTTACGGAGCTTCTAATGGAAGATTTTCAGCTAATGTTAATCTTGCAAATGGAGATAACATAATTCAAGCGAAGGCGACTATTCCAAATACTGGAAAGGTTGGATACTCAAATAGGGTTAACATTCATAAAATCGTTGATGTTAAACCAGTTGCAAAAATTAAATTTGTGTTAAGTGGTTCTAATATAATCCTTGATGCTTCAGAGAGCACCGATCCTAATTCTGATCCATTGACATTTGTATGGTTTGCTGATTCAACTAATCCAGAACTAATTTCCGGCATTAATGGTTCTACTTCTTCAACCATTACGATACAAAAACCGTCAAGATCGGGTGAGTATTATTTTACATTAATTGCTCGTGATCCATCTGGAAATGCTGATACAGCGAGGAATTACTTTGAAATAAAACCCGATGGAACAGTTTATTTCCCCGGATATGCGGATAATCCATCTTGGGTTAAAAATGCGAGGATTTATCTTATCTTTCTTCACTCGTTCACACCTGAAGGAACTATAAAGGCAGCAACTCGTCGGCTTGATTATGTGAAGTCAATGGGTTACAATGTCATTTGGCTTATGCCGATTATGTTGAATCAATATACAATTGACGCAGTTGGCGCTGGATACGGAATCGTTGATTTCTATCAGATAGCCCCAGAATATGGAACAATGGATGATTTCAAAGAATTTTTAAACAAAGCTCATTCGCTTGGGATAAAAGTTATACTTGATATAACACCAAACCATGTCGCTGATGGACATCCTTGGATTCAAAGCATAAGAAGATACAAAGAAGATTCACCATACTGGGATTTTGTTCAGCACACAATTTTTGCCCACGGCGAGGAATTACCTCAATCTTATGCGCCTGATTCAGCTTATGTTCGCTATGCTGATTGGTCTCTTGCGAATTTGAATTGGGCAGATATTGATTTGAGAAGTTATATGATTGATATGCTAAAATGGTGGGTCAAAGATGTTGGCGTTGATGGATTTAGATTTGATGTCTATTGGGGTCCTCAAAGAAGATATGGCGAAGCAAACTTTGGAATACCAATTAGAAATACTTTAAAGCGTGTTAAACCCGATATTTTGCTCCTTGCGGAGGCAGCTGGAACTGGTATGGGAACCGAGATAATATACGCAGATAGAGGCGGTGGAGTTGACGCTGCCTACGATAGAAATATGTGGAATGTCTTCAGAAACATTTATTCCTTGAGCTTGGATGAAATAAACAACCGAGTCACAAATTATGGCTATTACCCAGGACCGAACGCTCAATTCTTGCGTTATATGGAAAATCAAGATGAAACAAGAATTGCGTTAGTTTATCAAACTGATTTAAGAAGGACGAAACCATTAGCGACAATTCTTTTTACAGCCCCAGGAATACCACTTGTCTATGCTGGTCAAGAAGTTGGCTTTGGAAATGGGATGGGTGAATTTGAAGGCAGAAGATTTAAAATCAACTGGAACGATCCAGATAGGGAACTTTTACAAACACATTATCAGCGACTTGCTTTAATAAGAGACAGATTTCCAGCTTTCAGAAGCAGAGAACATCAAATGATCAATAGCGGTGACTCGCGAGTCTATGCATATGTCAAGAGATACGAAAACCAAAACGGATTGGTCGTAGTAAATCTCTCTGGTGAAACTAAAAATGTTACTTTGAATGTAAGAGATTTTGTAGCATTTACTGGTGGAGTGAATCCTAATCAAAATTACTACCTCAATGACTTATTCACGAATAGTTATACATTGGTTAGTGGAAACAACTTGCAGAATATAAATGTATCGCTTGAGCCGTATGGTTCAGCTGTCTTCACAATATCCACGAGTCGGGATACCATTTCTTTGCCACCGATCGTTTCTGTTAAAAATGGATTCGGGGAAGTTCCTTCATACTTTAGGCTTTATCAAAACTATCCAAATCCATTTAATCCAACGACATTTATTGAATTTGACCTACCGAGGAAAGCAAATGTCAAACTTGTTGTATACGATGCCTTGGGTCGTGAGATAAAAGTTTTAGTTGATGGAGAACTTGAAGCGGGAAGACATAGAATTAGATTTGATTCCAATGGTTTGCCATCAGGTGTTTACTTCTATCGTCTGCTTTACGATGGAGTTAGCGAAACGAGAAAAATGGTCTTGTTGAAGTAAGTATTTTATCCCCGATAAAAATTGACAGTTCTAAATGAATGGGAAGCCCTTTGTGGGTTTCCCTGCTTTTCAAATGTAAAGATCAAGAAGTTTGCTCCAAAGATTTAAATCCCCGAATAATTGTTATTGCAAATTGAAAAAACAAAAACCACCAATTGCACTTTAACAAGCGACACAAATCTGAAAAATAAAAAACATTTCGCCGTATGCTCTATTTCCTTTTACTTATTTTCTCAACGCTTTCATTGTTTTCCCAGCCGAAATTTGAAAATGGTTTTGTCGTATTTAACCTTTATGCGCCAGATGCTAAATCTGTTGCTGTTGCAGGAGATTTCAATGGATGGAAAAGAGATGATTTCTTAACAAAAGATGAAAATGGTTTTTGGAAAGGGAGATTTAAAATTAAGCCTGGTCTCTATCAGTATAAGTTCATAGTTGATGGCAAATGGATTTTGGATCCAAACAATCCTGTGAAAGTTGAAAATTTTAACAGGACTGACTTCAACTCTGTTTTTGTGTTGTCTTACGATTGGAAAATTTTGTTTCAAACTGAACCTGACGCAAGACCGAACCCACAAGATGTTTATCCTAAAACGAATAAAATCTATTTGAACATAATTTGGCATCAACACCAACCATCATATCTTGACCCCGAGAAAGATGAACTTCAAGGTCCCTGGGTTAGAACACACGGGACGAAAGATTACTACGATATGGCAAGTTTACTTGAAGAATATCCGGATGTCCATGTAACGATAAACTTAACATCGTCGTTGCTGTATCAATTGAACGAATACTATGTTAAGAGACTAAAACCATACTTTGACCCGAGGAGAAATAGAATTGATGCTGTGCGGTATTTTAAAGATGGGGTAAAAACTGATCCTTGGATTGATTTGATGTTAAAAGATACGAAAAATTTTACAGAGAATGATCTTGGCTATGTTTACAAAAACTCGTGGAGCTGTTTCAGCGTAAGCGAAGTCGTAATGAGTAGATTTCCCGAATACGAGCAATTGAAAAATAAAGATCCGAAAACTTACACAGTTGACGATATCAGGAAGATCAAATTTTTCTTCTATCTTTCAAATTTTGATCCTGATTTTTTAAATAGAAAGGTGAAACTTGCAAACGGATACGAAGTTGACTTGACAGATCTCGTGGAGAAAAGGGAAGGGAAATACTATCTCAAAAAAGAGATAACTGAGGACGACTGCAACAGAATAGTAGCTGAGACATACAAAATCTTATCAGCAGTGATACCAGTCCATAAAAAATTGATGTATGATCCAGTCAAACGAACTGGACAGATTGAGGTCATAACGACACCTTTTTATCATCCGATCTTGCCGTTGATTTACAATTCCGATATCGCGAAAGTTTGTCAGCCAAATGATAAACTTCCGGAGAGATTTAGCTATCCAGAAGACGCAGATGCTCAAGTCAAAAAATCAATTTCGTATTATGAAAAAATCTTCGGTAGGAAACCTTTCGGTATGTGGCCAGCTGAAGGTTCAGTTTCCGAGCAAGTTGTATCTGTCTTTGTAAGAAATGGAATAAAATGGATCGCAACTGATGAGAAGGTTCTTCAGAAGTCAAAACCTAACGATCAACCACCATATTATCCATATTTTGTTGATGAGGACAGCGCTATTGGGAAGAAAGATGAATCTAAATCGTTATTAATCGTTTTCAGAGACACCCGCTTATCAGATGCGGTTGGATTTACTTACCAAAACTATGACCCTGAAGTAGCAGCGGACGATTTTATAAGATATGTTTTAAGCTTTGCACCAAGTGATCCAAACGAGGAAAGATTGATTTCAGTTATCCTTGACGGAGAAAATGCCTGGGAATGGTATAGAAAAGATGAGGATGGGAAGGAGTTTTTAAGAGCACTTTACAGGAAATTAAGTAAATTATACAAAGAAGGACAAATTATCACTGTCACGATGAGCGAATGGATATTTGGAAACCCAAATCGTGGAATAAAACCACATAAAATTACTTCGCATCAAGAGCTTGAGCCACTTTGGCCTGGTAGCTGGATCAATGCAAATTTTGACACTTGGATCGGAGAGGAAGAAGAAAATTTTGCGTGGGAATATCTTTTGAAAGTGAGAAGAGATATTCAAAGATTGAAAATTCCGCAACCGAATCCATTTGCAAGTGTACCACAATTCGGAACTAAAAAGTATTACGAATATAGAGCTTGGGAATCGCTTTACTCCGCAGAAGGTAGTGATTGGTTTTGGTGGTATGGAGGAGATCAAACTGCTTTAGGTGGCGATGATCCATTTGATGTCGGATTTAGAACACATCTTATCAATGTGTATAAATTTTTGAAAAAAGCAGGCTATAAAGTTGAAATTCCCGATTTTCTATCAAAGCCAATTTTGAAGGACAAAAGATGAGATGGAACTTCTTATTAATTTTCGTTGCGATTTTCATACTTGTATCATGCTCAAATGAGGACGCTGGGAAAATTAGAATAGTTATTTGGCATCAGAAGCCTCCGGGCGAAAGAGATATACTTGAGCAAGCAATAAAGCGCTATATGGAAACTCATCCGAATGTAAAGATTATAGCTCTTTACAAGGAAACGGAAGAATTACGATCTGCTTACATTATCTCTGCAATTGCTGGCAAAGGACCTGATTTGGTCTATGGACCAAGCGATCAAGTTGGACCTTTTGAACTTCTTAAAATTATAAGACCACTTGAGGAAATTTTTGACACAAGTTTTCTAAATCAGTTTGATCCAAGGGGCTTGTTGTGGTATAAGGGACATTTATATCAAATCGGGGATCAAATTGGAAATCATCTTTTTCTTTTGTACAACAAGGATCTCGTTAAAAAACCACCTCAAACAATGAATGAATTAATCCAAATTGGAAAGGAGCTGACGAAAGATTTTGATGGTGATGGCAAGATTGATCAATATGGTCTTGTGTGGAATTATACTGAGCCGTTCTTTTTTATTCCGTTTTTAACTGGCTTTGGTGGTTGGATCATGGACTCCTTAGGAAACCCGACATTGGACACTGAAGCAACGGTAAAAGCTCTTAAGCTCGTGCGCGATTTAAGGGATGTGCACAAAATTATACCTCGTGAGTGTGATTACAACACTGCCGATGCTTTGTTCAAGGAAGGTAGAGCTGGAATGCTTATAAACGGACCATGGTCAATCGGTGGATATAAAAAAGCTGGTGTTAACTTTGGGATAACACGAATACCCAAGGTTGATGAAACAGGACTTTGGCCTGCTCCGATGATTTCAATAAAAGGATATTCTATAAATGTAAATGTTGATGAAAAGAAACTACCATATGTCGTTGACCTGTTTAAATATCTCGTCAGCGAGGAAGTCCAACTTGAGCTTACGAAAGCTCTTGGGACAATTCCGACGAATAAAAAAGCTCTTGAAAATGAAGATGTAAAGAAAAATACACTTGTTCAATCTTCGTTATGGCAAGCTGAAGTTGGGAGGCCGATGCCTGTTGTTCCAGAGCTTCGTGCAATTTGGGATTCAATGCGCCCATATTATCAAGCTGTACTTGGTGGCACAATGACGCCAGAAGAAGCAAGCATAGGAATGCAACAACTTGCGATAAAAAAAATTGAAGAGATGAATGAGTAGAAGAACATTATTCATACTTGCCTTTCTTCTTCCAGCGTTGATTATAATGTTCGGAGTTATAGTGTATCCTTTCTTTTATAACATCGTTCTCTCGTTTTCAAATATGAGCCTGCGCCATTTTAGGGATTGGAAGATAATTGGATTCAAGCAATATGTCAAGGTCTTTAGCGAAAATACTTTCTATGTTGTTTTTTTGAAAACATTGATCTGGACATTTGTAAATGTCACTTTCCATGTTATCATCGGTGTTTTTCTTGCTTTAATCTTGAACAGAAAATCAATAAAATTCAAGCCAATTTTTAGGACACTTTTAATTTTACCTTGGGCGATTCCGCAGGTTATAACTGCTTTGACTTGGCGAAGCATGTTTAATTATGAATATGGTGCGATAAATATCTTTATCGCAAAGTATCTTAACATGTCACCAGTTGAATGGCTATTGAGACCTTTTGAAGCGTTCACTGCGTGTATTATAACGAATGTCTGGCTTGGTTTTCCTTTTATGATGGTCGTTGCACTCGGTGGATTACAAAGCATTCCACAAGAACTATACGAAGCAGCGGATATTGATGGAGCATCGGCTTGGCAGAAGTTCAAAAACATAACATTACCATTCTTGAGGCCTGTGATGGCTCCAGCAATCACGCTTGGGATCATTTGGACTTTCAATAATCTCAATATCGTTTGGCTTGTTTCAAATGGAGGTGAACCAAGCGATCAAACACATATACTTGTTTCGTATGTTTATAAAGCAGCATTCAACCTTTATAGATATGGCTACGCAGCTGCTTTGTCAGTTGTGATATTCTTGATCTTGCTTGTCATCGGCATTTACTTCTTGAAGAAAACAAGAGCGGTTGAATCCGTATATTAAAAAGTAAAAATTTGCCTGCGATGATGAATCGGCATAAAATAAAACAAATCCTGCTTGACAGTGCGACATATCTTTTTCTCATAATCTTTACACTTGTGGTTATTTATCCGATTTTAAATGTCATCAGTATTTCACTTAGACCTGCTGATAAACTTTTGTCAACATCTTTGAGAATTATACCTGAAAATGCGACCCTGAACTCATATGTTCAACTTTTCACTTCCACACCATTTTTGAGATGGTTATTTAACTCAACTTTTGTTTCTGCTGTCGTGATGTTAACTGGCGTGACACTTGCATCAACCGCGGGATACGCACTTTCAAGATTTAATTTCTGGGGGAAAAAAGCTGTGATGATCGGGATACTTATCACTCAAATGTTTCCTGCAACGATGTTGTTGCTTCCGCTTTACATCATGCTTATTAAGCTTCATCTTCTCAATAGTTATCTTGGTCTTATGATAGTTTATACATCAACTGCGCTTCCTTTTTGTGTTTGGCAAATGAAGGGATATTATGATACGATCCCTGTAAGTTTGGAGGAAGCTGCACGAATTGATGGATGCAATCAGTTTCAAGCTTTTTACAAGGTCGTTTTCCCACTTGCTCTTCCGGCTTTGGTGATAACTGCTTTGTTTTCTTTCATGTCTGCCTGGGCTGAATATGTTGTAGCTGCTCAAATTTTGCAAGAACCAGAACTTTACACTCTTGCGATCGGGCTAAAGCAATTTGAGTCAAGCATGGCAACTGAATGGGGATTATACGCAGCTGGATCTTTAATTGTAAGCATTCCTGCCGTCTTGCTGTTTCTTATTTTGAGCAGATACCTAATATCTGGTCTAACGCTCGGAAGCGTTAAAGGTTAAAAACAAAATTTTTCAAGCAAGGTATGAAGATAAAAATCAACGGGATAAACATTGACTATAATTTCTACAAAGTTGAAGATTCACCAACCATCGTGTTCGTTCATGGTTTTCCGTTCAATCAAAAAATGTGGAATCCGCAAGTTGAATTTTTAAAAGGAAAGTGTTCAATTTTAACCTATGACGGTCGCGGACTTGGCGAAAGCGAATCAGGTGATGGACAGTTTATGTTTGAAAATTTAGTTGATGATTTTATTGAGTTGTTAAGAAATTTGAAAATTGAGAAAGTAGTTGCTTGTGGTTTGTCAATGGGGGGATATGTCATTTTAAGAGCTTATGAAAAACAACCATCAATGTTTCATGCTTTGATTTTGTGCGACACAAGAGCTGAAGCCGATGGAAATGAGGCAAAATTACGAAGGGCACAAATGCTTCATATTCTCAAATTCCACGGCAAGGAAAAATTCGCCGATGAATTTATAAAAACGGTCCTATCTCCAAAAACTTTTGATGAAAAGAAAGAAATTGTCGCATTTGTTTACGATATGATAACTCAAAACGATGAAATTGGCATCGCAGGAAATCTAATTGCGCTTGCAACAAGAACTGATACAGCACATATACTTGAAAAAATAGATGTCCCAGTTTTAATAGTTGTCGGTGAAGACGACGCCTTGACTCCACCGTCGCTTGCTCAATCACTTCACAGTAAGATAAAGAACAGTCAACTTGTCGTAATTCCATCAGCTGGACATTTAAGCAATGTTGAAAACAGCGAAAAATTTAATGAAGCAATTACGAACTTTTTAAATCGTATTTGTCCAATTTAACATTGTAAAAATTTCGCATTTTGATAACACACAGTGAAGTCAAATTCAATCACCATATTTTTCTCGCATTATCCTTGCGGTTTGAACGATATTTTGAAGCGACGGGATAACTTCTTCCCAATTTCTGGTTTTTAAGCCACAATCAGGATTTATCCATATTAAATTTTTGTCAATAACTTTCACAGATCTTTCTGCTATTTCAAGCATCTCTTCCACCGATGGAACTCTGGGCGAGTGGATGTCGTATACTCCTGGGCCGATCCCATGATCATAGTTAAAGTTTTCAAATGCATTAAGGATCTCTCCTTTGCTTCTTGATGCTTCAATCAAAATAACATCCGAATCCATTGCGTAGATGTATTCAATGATGTCATTGAATTCAGAGTAACACATATGAGTTTGGATTTGTGTCTCAGGCTTTACAGCTTCATTTGTCAATTTGAATGCTTTAACAGCCCAATCAAGATATTCTTTTTGTTTTGCTTTTTTAAGTGGTAGTCCTTCCCTAAAAGCTGGTTCATCAATTTGGATTACTTTTATTCCCGCCTTTTCAAGATCAAGGACTTCGTCTCTTAAAGCAAGAGCAATCTGATATGCGATTTCTTTCTTTGGAATGTCTTTTCTATAAAACGACCAATTTAGAATTGTAACGGGACCTGTTAGCATCCCTTTAACTGGTTTTGATGTCAAAGATTGCGCGTATGATATTTCTTTCACTGTCATTGGTTCAGGTCTTGACACATCACCATATATTATTGGTGGACGAACATACCTTGTGCCGTACGATTGAACCCATCCATTTTTGGTGAAGGCGAAACCTTTCATCTTTTGACCGAAGAATTCAACCATGTCAGACCTCTCAAATTCGCCATGGACTAAGACATCTAATCCAATTTTTTCTTGAATTTCAATTGCATTTTTAATTTGCTCTTTGATGAAATTTTCGTATTCCTCTTTTGAAATTTTGCCAGTGTTGAAATCTGCTCTCGCTTTTCTTACTTCTTTTGTCTGCGGGAAGCTTCCTATAGTCGTGGTTGGAAACTTTGGAAGCCCAAGAAGTGAAACTTGTTTTTTGTATCTTTCGGTGAATGGAGTTTTTCTTCCGATTTCCTCTTCATTTATTTGAGATACCTTTCTTCTAACTTCCTCATCTCTAAATTCATCTATCAACATTTGAAGGTTTTGTTGCGGGATGGGATAATTTTCATTGAAAATTTTTTTTAGAATCTTAAGCTCGTCAAGTCGTTCGTTTGCAAACGAAAGCAATTGAATTAACCTGTCATCAAGATGTCCCTTTTCAGGTTCAAGCGAGATAGGAAGATGAAAAAGCGGTGATGAATTTGAGAGAATTAATCTATCCTCACTTACAAACTTAGTTAATTCGTTTATGAAGTTAACAGTTTTTTGAAAATCAATTTTCCAAGGATCACGCCCCGAGATGACCCCAGCTATAAGTTTCTTATCTGTGGGGAAACCGTGCTTTTTTATATTCTCAAAGTTTTCATCGTTTACAGTGAAATCAAACCCAATTCCGTGGACTGGAAGCTCAAAAGCAACTTTTTCGTAGTTAGACAAGCTTTCATAATAAGTATGCACAAAAATTTCAATCTGCTTAAGTCCGTCTGTCAAAATTTTATATGACTCAATTAGAATCTCAATATCATTGTCGCTTAAGTCAAGCACAAGAGCTGGCTCATCAAGTTGGATTGTTTTGACACCGTTTGTTTCAAGCTCTTTTAAAATTTGGTTATAAATTTTTGATGCAGAGAAAACAAGATCTTTGAATTTATCGCTCTCGTATGCTCTTATCATTTGAGTTAAAAGCGTTCCTTCTTGCTTTTGTGGTATTTTGCCAAGCCAGATATATGTAAATGGGCCGATTAAAACTGGCTTCGTTTCAATGCCAAGTTTCTCTTTCGCAAACCTGTATGATTCAAGTGGGCGATTTTTTAAAAGTTTAAACTCTGCTTCAAATTCTGGAACGATGTAGTGATAGTTTGTATCAAACCACTTCGTCATCTCACAGGCAATTGCGGTTTTACTGCCACGAGCCATAGCAAAGTATGTGTCAAGATCTAAAGTTTCACCGAACCTCTTCGGAACGACGCCAAGCATGGTTGATATGTCAAGTATGAAATCATAAAGTGAAAAGTCATTTGATGGAATGTAATCAAGTTCTGCATCCTTCAATATGGACAGACGCTGTAGTTGAATTTTTTCAGCTTCTGTGTAAAGTTGTTCTCTTGTGATTTCTCCAGCCCAGTAGCTTTCCACAATTTTTTTAAGTTCTCTGTTCGGTCCTATTTTGGGATATCCGAAAGCGGTCGTCTTTATTGCCATAGTTTTTTAGCTTTGTTTTTGAAGCTTGCTGAAATTATACAAAAAAGAAACTGCTTTTGCAAAAGTTTTGTCTTCTTGCTTTTAATCCTTTCAAAAGTTATATTACTAAAAAACCAATTTTTACTTGCCTATGATTGAGGATATAAGCTTTCTCAGAAATGTTTCAATCTTTGAAGAACTTCCCGAGAGAGATCTTGAGAAGATAGCAAATCTCGGGACAAGAAAGACATTTTCAAAGGGAAATGTGATTTTGATGGAAGACGAGATCGGAAGCGCGCTTTTCATAATAATTAACGGCAAGGTGAAGGTCTCAAGATTGGATGAAACAGGCAGAGAAGTTATACTTTCAATTCTTGGTCCGGGCGAGGTTTTTGGTGAAATGTCCCTTCTTGATGGAATGAAACGCTCAGCAACTGTTTCAGCTCTTACTGATACCGAGGTTTTGATAATCTATAGAGATGATTTTTTAAATTTGTTGAGTAAATATCCGCAAATTGCAATTTCGCTGTTGAGGGAACTTGCACAAAGATTAAGGAAAGCTGATATGCAAATAAAGAGTTTATCCCTGAAGGACGCCGAGGGGAGAATAGGTTGTGTTTTAATTATGCTTGCTGATGATCTTGGAAAAATGTACAAGGGGAAAGTGATCGTTGAAGAAATCCCAACCCAACAAGATCTCGCAAATATGGCGGGGACATCAAGAGAAACTGTGTCAAGAATTTTATCAAAATTTGAAAAACAAGGGCTCATCAAAGTTGAGGGTAGAACTCTTATGATCCTTGAATATGAAAAAATGAAGAAAATGTTTAAGTGAGAGTTGACCTGCATTTACATACATATTACTCCGACGGTGTTTATTCGCCATCAGAAGTCGTAATGAAGGCAAAAGAGAACGGTCTTGATGTAATCAGCATAGTTGATCACGATACAACCGACGGTCTTGAAGAAGCAATTGAAACAGGAAAAGAAATTGGGGTTGAAGTAATACCTGGAATTGAATTAAGCTCAAGCATAAACGGGACAGATATACATATACTCGGATATTTTATAAATTGGCGTGATGAGAATTTTCAAGTTTACCTAAAAGTATTTCGTGAGTTGAGGTCTCTAAGAGCCAAAAGAATTATAGAAAAACTTAACGCTCTTGGTATATCTCTGAAATTTGAAAATGTTGCTGAAATTGCTAAATACTCGCCCATAAGTAGAGTTCACATAGCAAGTGCTCTCGTTAGATATGGGTTTGTTAATGATTTCCATGAAGCGTTTAGTAAATACCTGAATCCCGGATGCCCTGCTTATGAAAAAAATATAGATCTTTCACCGAGGAAAGCAATCAAGTTAATCGCTGATGTTGGGGGATTGTCTTTTATTGCACATCCTGCAAAGTTTATTAGTGAAAATGATCTTGCAAGTTTGATTGAACTTGGAATTGATGGAATTGAAGTCATCCACCCATCACATAATGAGGAACTTGTTAGATATTATCGTTCCATTGCTAATGAATACTTTTTACTTGAAAGCGGGGGTTCCGATTTCCACGGCGGATTAAGGCAAGATGAACGCTGTATTGGAGCCTACACAGTGCCGTATAAATTCGTTGAAACAATGAAACAAAGGTTAAATTTAAAATAAAACGAAGATTTGTAAATGAAAATTTTTGAAGGAAAACTTATAGCGCAAGGATTGAAATTTGGCATCGTTGTTAGCAGATTTAATGAACTCATAACTTCAAAACTGCTTGATGGCGCTCTTGATTGTCTTAGACGCCATGGAGCAAATGACGAAGATATAGAAGTTTTTTATTGTCCTGGTTCATTTGAGATCCCACTTGTTGCTAAGAAAATCGCTCAAACCGGAAAATATAATGCTATAATCTGTCTCGGCGCTGTAATTCGTGGAGAAACCCCACATTTTGATTATATCGCTTCAGAAGTTTCAAAAGGTGTAGCTCAAGTCCAACTTGAAACAGGTATACCTCTTGCATTTGGAGTTATCACAACCGATGATGTTGAACAAGCACTTAACAGAGCAGGAGTGAAAGTCGGAAACAAAGGATGGGACGCAGCTCTAAGCGC
>JANXBN010000003.1:54428-174405 GCA_025060635.1 Candidatus Kryptonium sp.
TTTATAACCACAAATCTTATCGCACAATTGGGGGAATGGAAGAATTATACGGATATGAAAAATATTCGTAAAATTTTCGTTTCCGATACTGCAATTTTTGCTGGAACTGAGGGCGGGATCTTCATATTTTATCCCGATAAATGGGAAAGCAAAAGAATTTTAAAGGTTGATGGTTTATTTGATGTTGATGTCAAAGCAATAGCGGTTATGCAAAGCAAAAGTATCTTCGTCGGATTTTCAAACGGAGTAATTGATATATTGAAACTCCAATATAATCCGTATAAAATCACTCGCATCTTTGACATAAAGAACTCACCTGAGCCAGATAAGACTATAAATTTTTTGAAAGTTTTCGGCGACACGCTTTTCATCGGGACTAACTTCGGGCTTTTGACTTATAGGATCTCAAAAAACGAATTTATTGACACATACAGGCGAATTTTCCCAGATGTTGAACGAGTTAGAGTTTTTGATCTTGTGATTTTAAATGACACAATTTATGTTGCGACATCCGAGGGGATAGCGAAGGGATATAGATTTAGTCAAATTCTCGTTTCGCCAGCTGGTTGGAAATCATATAAAATTTCAAGAGGTGTAAAAAGCATAGCGATTTTAGAAGGCAAAATCTATTTCGGTAATGTTGACGGATTTTATCTGTTTGAAGGTGATAATTTTATCAAAGTTTTATCTTTACCTGTTGATTTGCTCTATAGCGCTGGTGATTCAATTTTAATTACAGCGTGGCGCGAGATTTTTTCATACAAATATACTCATTTTAGAAAAATAACAGAAGTGCCTGCAGGATATATAACAGATGTTTCAACATGGCGTGGTAAAATCATCGTTGGTGTTTACGAAAACGGGCTTGGTATTTTTGAAAATGGAAGATGGAAATTTTACTATCCTGACGGACCAAATGGAAATCAATTTTCAAATATGATAATTGATAAAGAAGGTAATTTGTGGGTTGCATCTTCAAGATTTGCTGGTAAAGGATTTTACAGATTTAGTCCTGGATCACACGATAAATTAAAAAAAGAAAAATGGACTAACTTTGCGAAAAAGGATTTCCCGCGAATGTCGGATGATTGCTACAAAGTCAGATTTGTCAAAAATCATGTCTGGGTTGGGACATGGGGAGGGGGAGTGATAAGAGTTGATAAAAACGATTCAATGAAAATCTTTTCAAAAAGAGAAGGAATAATGGGTGTTGAAGAGGATACTAATTTTGTTGTGATAACCGATATCGCTGAGCAAGGTGACTACATTTGGCTTTTAAATTACAAGCCGAGAAATTTTAACATACTATATTTGATGCGGGGTGATTCAGTTATTTATTCATTTGCCAACGATTATAATATAAGATATTTCCTTAACACGCAGCTTGAAATAGACGAAAAGGGAAGAAAATGGATCGTGTCTGACCATGGATTTATCTTCGTTTTTGACGATAAAGGAACAATTTTTGACAGAAGTGATGACAGATGGATTGCTATTTCAAGGGCAAATGGTTTAAATGGGGAACCAACGGTTATAAGGTTTGACCAAAGAGGAGATTTATGGGTTGGAACAAAATATGGGCTTAATGTAATTGTCAATACGGATGAACCACTAAGAACTGGTAGCATAAGAAGTGTTTTTGCTCTCCAAGATTTTTATATCAATGACATTGCGGTTGATGGAGCAAATAACAAATGGGTTGCAACTAAAAATGGTGTATGGGTTTTATCACCAGACGGAACAAATGTCCTTATGCATTATAACACAACTAATTCACCAATACTAAGCGATGATGTCAAATCAATTGCGTTTGACCTCAACTCTGGTATCGTATATTTCGGGACCGATAAAGGTTTAACGAGCTTAAAAACGGAGTTCGCTAAGCCAGTTGGAACTTTTTCAACGATAAAAATTTATCCCAATCCATTTCGCCCAGTTAAGGATTTAAATGTCGTAATAGATGGGCTTGTTGAGAATTCAACAATCAAAATTTTTACAATAAGTGGCGATCTCATAAGAACAATTCTAACTCCCGGCGGTAGAATAGGTGTATGGGACGGAAAAGATGAAAAAGGGCAATATGTCCCCACCGGGGTTTATATCATTGTTGCATACAGCGAAGATGGAACACAGGTTGGGATTGGGAAATTAGCTGTCTTACGAAATTAAGTGCTCATTGACTTCAAGAACTCCTTATTGTTTTTTGTTCCCCTCATGTTTTCAAGCAAGAATTCCATTGCCTCAACTGGGGACATTTCACTTAAAAGTTTTCTCAATATCCAAACACGATTTAGTTCTTCAGGTTCAAGAAGTAATTCTTCTTTTCGTGTTCCAGTTTTATTTATATCAATTGCGGGAAAGATTCTTTTATCTGCAAGTTCTCGCGTCAAAACGACTTCCATATTACCTGTCCCTTTGAATTCCTCAAATATAACCTCGTCCATTCTGCTACCTGTATCTATTAGAGCAGTTGCTACGATAGTTAAGCTTCCAGCTTCTTCTGTATCTCTTGCGGCGCCGAAAAACTTTTTCGGTTTTATCAATGCACTTGCGTCAATACCACCAGAGAGAATCCTTCCACTATGTGGTGTCACGAGGTTGCTTGCTCTCGCAAGACGTGTCAAGCTGTCAAGAAGTATAACTACATCTCTACCTGATTCAACTAATCTCTTTGCTTTTTCAAGAACCATATCAGCAACTTGCATATGTCTTTCGGGTGGTTCATCAAATGTTGAACTGATTACTTCAACATCACGACCAACTGAACGTTCCATATCAGTGACTTCCTCGGGTCTCTCGTCAATCAAAAGAATTATCAACTTGATCTCGGGATGATTTCTAATTATGCTATTTGCCATTTTCTGTAAAAGAACGGTTTTTCCAGCTTTTGGTGGAGAAACTATCAAACCACGCTGTCCTTTTCCAATTGGGGCAAATAGATCAAGAATTCTCATTGAATATTCCCCAGGTACCGTTTCAAGGCGAATCCTCTTAGTTGGATAGAGAGGCGTCAGATTCTCAAAAAGAATCCTTTCCCGCGCTTTTTCAGGTGGAAGCCCGTTAACGGTTTCTATTCTAAGCAAAGCGTAAAATCTTTCACCTTCTTTCGGTGGACGAACTTGTCCAGCTATTGTGTCCCCAGTTTTTAAATTAAACTTCTTTATCTGAGACGGAGATACATAAATATCATCCGGTGAAGGTAAGTAATTATAATTTGCGGATCTCAAGAAACCATACCCATCTGGCAAAATTTCAAGCACACCATTGCTAAATATAATCCCATTTTGTTCCTCAATTTCTTCCACTTCACTGGTAGTTGATTTTTGTTCCTGCATCTTCTCAAGAATTTTCATTATCAGATCCTGTTTTTTCAAATCACTGTAACCAGTTAAGCCAAGTTCTTTGGCAATTTTCTGAAGCTCGGCAACCTTTTTAGACTGCAATTCTGCAATGTCCATGACCATTGAAGTATCACCCCTTTTTGTTTTTAATTTTTTAAATTAAACACTCAATTTTTCGCTTTTCAATATGAGCAATAATTTCGCCAACCAAATAAGTGGAGCCAGTTATCAAAATCAAATCATCTTCCTCGGCTTTGTTTAATATAAAGTCAAATGCTTTATCAGAGTCCTGGATATAAGTTGAGCTGATCCCATGCTTTTGAAAAATTTCATATATAGTTTTTGCATCAAGTGCTCTTCCTATCTTAGGTTGAGTTGCAACTGCAAAATCAGTTATCTCGGATAGTTTTCGTATCATTTTTTCGTATTCTTTATCCCGCATCACGGCAAAAAGAAGTAAAAGTTTTTTGCGTTTAAAAATCTCAAGTTCAGAAACAAGTTGAGTTATAGCTGGGTAGTTATGTGCGACATCAATTATAATTTTCGGATTTTTGGAGGTGTTAGATAAGTTTATGATTTCAAGCCTACCTCTCAATCCAGAGAAACTTCTTACATTCAAAAGCCCTTCGTATACGCTTTTCTTATCAAAACTTAGAAGCCCGAGATCAGTGAGAAGTTCGTAAACTAAAATCGCAAGTTGTGAATTTTTTAGTTGGAATCTTCCAGAAACCCCCGCAACCAGATCAGGATAAAAATTTTTCTCTGTTTTGAGATCAAATTTCAAACTATTTTCATCTACCGACTTAACATTTACCTTTGAGATTTGATCGGCTATTATCAGTTTTGATTTTTTTTCTTTCGCAACCTCTTTAATTACATTTAATGCTCTTTCATCGTCGCATCCAGTTATGCAGGGGGTTTCATCTTTAATTATCCCCGCTTTTTCAAGAGCGATCTTTTCAATTGTATCACCAAGCACATCCATATGATCGTAAGAGATCGTCGTTATCACAGACACAGCTGGCTTAATTACATTCGTTGAATCAAGTCGTCCACCAAGCCCAACCTCAACGACTGCGAAGTCAACTTTTTCATCAGCAAAGTATTTAAAAGCAATTGCTGTAGTTGCCTCAAAGAAAGTCGCCTTCAGATTAACGATCTCATCTTGAAGAATCTTTACATATTCAACAACTCTTTCTCTCGGGATCGGAATACCGTTAATTCTTATTCTTTCAGTGAAATCAACGAGATGTGGCGAAGTGTATAAACCTACTTTATAACCACTCGCCTTTAAAATAGATGCTATGAACGAAGATGTTGAACCTTTGCCGTTTGTTCCAGCTACATGAATAGATATAAACTTTCTCTCAGGATTCTGAAGTAATTTAAGCAATCTTTCTATATTTTGCAAACCAAGTTTGATCCCAAAGCGTTGTAGTGAATAAAGAAAGTTTATCATTTCAATGTAGTTTTGAGATTGTTTCATGGATTTCCCTCGTTATCGGTTTATTTTTCAACTTTTGGTGAGTCGATAACTATTGAACCAACAATTTCGTTAACATCATAAATTTTGTTTTCTTCACAATATCTTATTATCCCTGAGATGATTTGAAGTGAAGCGGTAGGGTCAATAAAGTTAGCAGTCCCAACTTGCACCGCTTTTGCTCCAGCTATCATAAATTCAACTGCGTCTTCCCATGTCGTGATACCACCAATTCCGATAATAGGAATATCAACATTTCTAAAAACTTCAAAAACTTTCGCTATGGCTATCGGTTTTATTGCAGGACCTGAAAGCCCTCCAGTGATACTTGCGATTTTGGGTTTTCTGGTTTTTATATCAATTGCCATTCCAACGACTGTGTTGATTAAAGAGACCGCATCTGCTCCTTCTTCTTTACAAACTTTGGCGAAGTCGGAAATTCGTGTTACATTTGGTGTGAGTTTAATTATCAAAGTTTTATCAGTAAGCTTTCTTGTTTCTTTTACGATCTTAGCTGTCATGGAAAGATTTGTGCCAAATTCAAGCCCACCTTCTTTTACATTTGGACAAGAAATGTTGATTTCATATGCGCTTACTCCTTCAGCGTCTTCAAGTCGGTTTATTATCTCGCAATAATCTTCAACTCTTTTCGCAGCTATATTTACAATTATTGCAGTATCATAGTTTCTTAAAATAGGTAATTTTTCCGTTATAAACTTGTCAACACCAATGTTTTCAAGTCCAATTGAATTTAACATACCACAAGGAGTTTCCGCAATTCTTGGTGGTGGATTTCCAATTTTCGGTTTTAATGTTAATGACTTGGTTACGATTCCGCCAAGTTTATTTATGTCAACAGTCCCAAGTAATTCATCTCCATAACCAAATGTTCCAGAAGCAACGAGGACGGGATTTTTAATTTTTAATTTTCCTATTACAACTTCGGTTTTTATCATAATACAATTTCGTTTGAATTAAAAACTGGACCATCTTTGCAAGCGAGTTTATAGATTCCGCCTTTTGATCTTACGGCACAGCCCCGACATAAACCAGTCCCACAAGCCATTTGAGTTTCAACGGAAATCTCACAATTTAGGTTTAGTTCATTACATAGGTTAACAAGTGCTTTTAACATTGGATTTGGTCCACAGCCAAAAATTTTAAAGGTGGATAAAAAAGAGGTTAAGTCCGTATTCGTTATATTTGACTTCAAAAATTCAATAATAGTTCCTTTGTATCCAAGAGAACCGTCATCGGTTGCTATTTTGATGTTTTCAAGCCCGTCGGTTACGAGCTGATGTTTGGTTTTCGCTCCAATGAATGTGATTATTTTTTTATTTTTTTCCTTTAAAATTTTCGTTAAAAATGGAAATGGCGCAATTCCAAGCCCGCCTGCAACAATAATAGCAGTGTCAAATTCATCGGTTGTATTAAATCCGTTCCCAAGCGGACCAATTATGTTGATTGAAGCACCAGCTTTAAAAGTTGAGAGAATCTTCGTTCCTTTTCCTATAGCGTTGAAAATAATTTGAATTTTATCTTCAATGGCATTATAAATACTAAAGGGGCGTGGTAAAAGTGGATCAAAATTTTCTGAAACTTTTATATTTATAAACTGCCCAGGTTTTGCGTTTTGTGAAATTTCGGGCGCTAAAATTTCCATTCGGTATATGTTTTCTGCAACAAGTTCATTAGAAACGACAAGCGCAGTTGTTTTAATAATCATCTATTATTATCCTTCTTTTCTTACCATCTCTTGTCGTCGGTGCTTCGTCAATAATTTCTTCAATTTCTTTTGTCTTCATTTTCTCTTGTTCAATTGGCTTTGGCAATGTTTGTAATGGCAAGGTTTGTGGTTGCTGTCCTAAATTTTTCTCGGGATTTAATTTAAGCTCAGCCATCTTTGCATATTCCGAACCTGGGAATTTCTCCAAAACATTTGTATAATACTCTTTCGCTTTTGCGAAGTTTTTTAGTTTATATTCGTTTATCCAACCGATTGCATAAAGTGCCTTTGCTTTGATAGGGGAATTGGTATTTTGATTAAAAATTAAAGTAAGCATTTTAATCGCAGCTTCAGGATCTGTGTCAATCATTGATATTGCCTTGTGATAAATTTCATTCAATGTGTCTTTTACAACTTCGTTCTTAATCCCAAGTAATTTCATTAAGTGCGTTGAAAATTCACTGTGAGGGAATTTCCTTATAAGCTCAAGGTAAATTGTTCTTGCTTTTGCGGTGTCAATTGATTCATAAATTGTTCCAAGGAGATAATAGGAGCGTGGAACTATGTTAGATTCTGGATATTTATCAATTATGCTCTCAAGATAATAAATTGCTGAGTCGGTTCTGTTAAGGAACATGTAAAAGGTCCAGGCAAGCGAATACTTTGCTTGTGATATCAAGCTTTTTAGAGAATCAGTATTTATCACGATGGCTGAGTCAGAATTATGTATCACAGATTTTAAAATGCTGTCGTTTCTTGTGATGATATCGTGATAGCGAAAGTAATCGTTTAATATCGTTGATTTTTTCAGTGCTTGTTTTGCTACATCGCTTTGTGGGAATTCAATAAAGGCTCTTTCGTAGAAGATTTTCGCTGAGTCGTATTTTCCAAATTTTGTTTCATAGATTTGACCAAGTTCAAAATATCCAAATGCTGATTCCTCAGTCCTTCTGTAGGTCGTATCAAGATAGTTATAAGTTTGAATTGCGAGATCTATTTTTCCCGAAATATAGTGAGTACGCGCAAGCTCAAGATAAACTTTTCTTTCGTAATCTTTGTCTATGTTTGAAAAGATAAGATCGTTTAAAACTCTTTCAGCAAGTTCATAATTTCCGATCTTGCGTTGTTGAACAGCGTATTTTATCAACGAATAGATTTTAAGATTATTTCTACCAGTTGCTTTGGAAGCATTATTGTAAAATTTTGCGCTTTCGGTTGGATTTCTAATTTCGCTAATTTCACCGAGATAGAACAAAATTTCTGCTTTATCTTCGCCTTTCGCTTGCTGTGCTGAAAGATTGAGGTAATGAATTGCGCTATCAATTTCGCTAATTCTATATTTTACCAATCCATAAATTTTATAGAGCTTCCAGAGATCTTTATTTCTTGGACTTTGGGGCACCTTGGTTTGGAATGCTATTATGGCATCTTCATATTTCTTTTCTTTTGAAAGCGTTAACATCAGGAAGTAAAGCGCATCATTGTAAAGTTTGCTTTTGGGAAATGTTGATATAAGCTCCGCGAACTTTCGTTCCGCAGCGAGATAGTTATCTTGATAAAGGTAGGATTTTCCTATCATAAGCAGAGCATCATCGCCGACGGATGTATTAAGGTGATACTGTAGGATTTTTGAGCACTTTTTTATGACATCGTCAAGTTTGGCTTTATCGTTTGGAGGTATGTTGAATTCGGAATCAAATTTTTCAACTGATAAAAATTTTTCATAGGCAAATCTATTCTGTAAAGCCTCTTCTACTTGTTCAAAAATTACTTGGGCATTATAATAAGTGTTGAAGTATGCGTTAAATTCACTGCGCATGCTTTTCCAAATTGAACAGCCAGAAAATATTAAAATTGATAATATAAACGGGGTTAATTTTTCTACCTTGCGGTTCAAGTTTAGCTTTTGCATTGAGTTTGTTCAGATTTAATTTATAACAATCGTTCTCAATTTGCAAATTTTTGAAAATTTGTTCTATCGTCAAATGATTCGGGTTAGAAGGGGAAACTTGAACTTAAGGAAGCTTGCTGATTTGTTGCTTTGAATTTGCTTTTTAGGTGCGAAATGTTTAATTTTATTTAGATTAAATTTAAAATAGGTGAGCGAAATGGCAAGCGCAAAATTAATAGAAAAAGTTCAAGCAGATTTTAAAAATTATCTTAAACGAGGAAATCTCAGAGCAACTGAGCAAAGATATGAAGTTCTAAATTCTATCCTTCAAATAGATGGACACTTTGATGCGGAGGAACTTTTCATCAAAATGAAAAGTGAAGGTAAAAAGGTCTCAAGAGCGACGGTTTATAATACGCTTGATCTTCTCTTTGAGCTTGGCGTTGTTTCAAGGCATAAGGTGGGGAATGTGTTTGTGTATGAAAGAGCATTTGGGCGAGCGCATCACGACCATCTAATATGCGTTAATTGTAGATCAATAATTGAATTTAGAAGCGAAGAAATTGAAAGATTACAAGACGAGATCTGTAAAAAATATAAATTCAAGCCGATAAGGCATACGCACCAAATTTTTGGGCTTTGTGCAAAATGCGCAGAAAAAGAGAAATAAAAAAAGAAGAGCTTATGAAATTAGCAGATGTAGAACCGGGAACAGAAATTGAAATATGCGAATTACCAAGCGGAAATATAAAAACTCATTTTGTTCGTCTTGGTGTAATAGAAGGGACAAAAGTTAAATGTGCCCATAAGTTGCCCGGAGGAACAATAGTAATTTCAAAACGACATCGTGAAATTGCTGTCGGAAGTGAAATAGCGAAAAAAATTATCGTCAAAAAAATTTAAAATTTTTATGTATACACATCAACGAGCCGAGATTGAACTTGAAAAAGGATTAAAGAAACTTGTTTTGGTTGGAAATCCGAATGTCGGTAAATCTATCTTTTTCAATTATTTCACAGGACTTTATGTTGAGGTCTCAAACTATCCTGGGACAACTGTAGAAATTTTGAAAGGCAGATATAAAAACTTCATCGTATATGATACTCCAGGAATCTATGGACTTTCATCATTTAACGATGAGGAGAGAATCGCAAAGAATATGATTATGGAAGCCGATGTAATTTTAAATATAGTTGATGCTGTGAACCTTGAGAGAGATCTTTTCCTCACGCTTCAACTCATAGATACGGGGAAACCCGTTGTTGTTGCTTTGAACATGATGGACGAAGCTGAAAAGAAAAAGATAAAAATAAACATTGAGCGACTTTCAAAACTGCTCGGCGTTCCAGTTATTCCAACAATTGCGGTAAAGCAACAGGGTTTTAAAGAAGTAGCTGATGCAATTGAAAAAGCAACTATCGGGAATAGAGATAAAAAAATTCAAGAGAAAATCTCAACGATATCAAAGAAATTCAAAGTATCTGAAATTGAATCCCTTTTGATAATTGAAGGTGATTCGGAAACGATAGATAAACTCAAGTCAAAGTTTGATGGTGAAATTTACAACTTTGATGAGAGAGAGAAAATCTATATTGAACGACGCAACAAAGCTAACCAGATTGTCGCTGAAGTTGTAAGCATTGATACAGCTGGTGGAAAAGTTTCTGGTTTAATCGGGAGGTTGGCTATCCATCCAATTTTTGGTCTTTTTTTCATCGCCATTGTGCTTTATCTTGCATATCTCGTCGTCGGGAAATTGATCGCTCAAGATCTTGTAAGCTTTACTGAAAATGAGATCGGAAGCAGAATTTATGAGTATAACATTAGAAAGTTTGTGGCAAATTATTTTCCTGTAGAAATAAATGTTAATGTCCTTGATGAAAATGAAGAGATAGTTGAGGTCAAGAATTTCGTTTTTGAACATGGTTTGAAGAATTCACCGAATACTTTGAACGAACTGCAAAATTTCGTAAGAGATAAAAATGTTGAATATGAATTTAACTTTAAAAGCCCAGTTCTAACTATACTTTTTGGTGAATTTGGAGTTTTAACGATGACTGTGAAATATCTTTTGTTTTTACTTTTGCCTTTGGTCATTGGGTTTTATCTTATGCTTGCAATACTTGAAGATAGTGGTTATCTGCCGCGACTTGCAACTTTCGTTGATAGATTGATGAACTATGTTGGTTTAAATGGGAAAGCTGTCATTCCAATGATACTTGGCTTTGGATGTGTAACGATGGCAACGATTACGACGCGTCTTCTTTCAACAAGTAGGGAAAAGAGAATAATGACAGCGATTTTGCAAATAACGATTCCATGTTCTGCACAGCTTGCCGTGATAACGGCACTTCTTATGAGAGCTGGGTTTCAGGCAACACTGATATATCTTTTGACAATGTTTTCTGTTTTCGTAACAGTTGGCGTTGTTTTGAATAAAGTTCTGCCTGGTAGCGCAACGCCACTCTTGATAGATTTGCCACCGATGAGAATTCCAAGGATTGACAATCTTGCAAGAAAAACCTGGATGAGAACCTTCTATTTTATAAAAGAAGCCGGGATGTGGTTCTTCATTGGTGCTTTTTTAATTGGAGTAATGCAAGTAACTGGTTTGCTTGAAAAATGGATTCAAGTGCTTTCACCTTTGACCATTAATTGGTTACAGTTACCTGCCGAGGCTTCAAGAGCTTTTATAATGGGAATTGTCAGAAGAGATTTTGGGGCTGCTGGTTTTTATGCGCTTGATTTAACGCCGATGCAAACAGTAGCTGGTCTTGTAACGATAACTTTATTTGTTCCGTGTATCGCTTCACTTATGGTTATGCTTAAGGAAAGGGGAGCTTTTGAAGGATTAATAATATGGGCTTCAAGTTGGATTATAGCTTTTACGGTTGGTGGTATAGTTTCACAGATTCTAATTTAAACTCCTCGTGCGGTTGGAGACCAGATATATTTGTGTAATTGAATTTGGAATCTAACGGGAAGTTTATCTTCAAGTATCCAAGTTACAATTTCAACCGGTTCAATTTCCCCAAAGACGGGAGAAAATAGAATAGTACCAACTCTTTCTGCGAGATTAAATTTATTTATTACCTCCTTAGCCCATTCGTAGTCGCTTCTATCTTTTATGACGAATTTAACTTCATCTTTTGAGGATAAATAATTTATGTTTTCCCATCTGTTTTTATGGCTCATCTTGCTTCCGGGACATTTGATATCCATTATAATATGAACTCTCGGGTCAACTTGGCTTATGTCTCTATGACCACCTGTTTCAAGCAAAACTGTAAAGTTTTCATCACATAATCGTTTCATTAATTTAAGTGAGTTTTCCTGTAAAAGTGGCTCTCCCCCTGTTATCTCAACGAGTTTACAATTGTATGACTTTACTTTTTCAATTATTTTATCAATTGTCATGTCGGTTCCTTCATAAAATGCGTACTCAGTATCACACCATATGCATCTCAGATCGCAATACGTTAATCTAACGAAAACGCACGGAAGACCAACCCAACTTGATTCACCTTGAATGCTGAAAAAAATTTCGTTTACCGTGAGTATGTTTTCGTCTTTATTTATGGACATCGGATTTATTCTTGATAAATTGCAGTATACTTTTCCGTTTCCCAGATCTCAACCAAGTCAATTTCAAGGTTATTATATTTACCAAGTTTTACTTTTAATTCATCGTAGAAAAATTTAGCAAGGTTTTCTGCAGTCGGTTGGATTTTATCAAATGGTGGTATATCGTTAAGGTGATAGTGATCAAGTTTGTCGACAATTTCATTTAAAATTTTTGCTAATTCTTTGAAATCAATCGCCATTCCAAAGTTATTAAGTTCTTTCGTTTTAACTACAACCTTCACATTCCAATTGTGCCCGTGTAAGCGACCGCATTCGCCAGGATAATCTCGTATTATATGGGAAGCGGAAAATTTTTTTTGGACAGAAATTTTATACATAACTTCGCGATATTATTTTTTTAATGTCTTTATCTTTGCCGAAAATTAAAAGCTCATCTTCTGGCTCAATTTTCGCATCTGGATCTGGAACACCGAGTGGTTTTTTGTTTTTTATAACGGTGATTAGAAGAACATTATAATTTTTTCTAAGTTCAAGTTCGCGAATTGTTTTCCCAATGAAATCCTTAGGCGCCTTAATCCAGGCTACTTCATAATCTTTGGTTATTTCAAAAAATTCTATAAATCCATCGCTTAAAAGCAGTTTTGAAACATGCTTTGCAACTTCTTCTTCGGGGGAGATTATGTCTTCTTCACTGATGCCGATGCTTTTTAAAATTTTCTTGTGAATTTCTTCAGTTGCCCTCGCAATTATTCTTTTAGCTCCAAGCTCTTTCAAAAGAACGCAGGTTAAAAGCAGTGCTTCAAAGTTTTCGCCTATTGTGACTATGACTGCGTCCATATCCTTAAGACCAAATCTCTCAAGTTCTCTTATATCGGTGCTATCAAGTTTTACAGGGACGATGTTTGGATGGGATAGTTCGTTTATTCTTTCTTCGTTTAAATCAATTGCGAGAACTTCAACATTGGCCTCTGCGAGATCAAGCGCGAGATTTTTGCCGAAGGTCCCTAATCCTATTATAGCGAATTTCTTTTTATTCATTTATGTGACGAGGACATTTTCTTTTTGATATTCATATTTTCTCTTCTCAATCCTTCCAAAAATCGCAAACGAAAATACAAGTGGACCAACTCTTCCGATAAACATCATCATAATGATAATTAACTTTCCGAAAATTGTCAAATCAGCGGTTATACCTCTGCTTAGTCCCACTGTCCCAAAAGCCGAGACGACCTCAAAAAATATGTCAACGAGCTCAAAAGTTTTTTCCGTTATAGTTAAAATAAATGTTGCAGTAAGTATCAAAAAAGCCGATAGCAAGGCGGAAACGAACGCCCTTGAAATACTTTCTTCGCTTACTTGTTTTCTGAAAATTTCAACCTTATCTTTTCCTGTTATCATTGCGTAAATCTTTAATATAACTAATGCGAATGAGGTTGTTTTTATTCCGCCACCAGTTGAGCCTGGGGATGCACCTATCCACATAAGCAAAGAAATGAAAAGCGCTGTTGGTACTCCAATCTTTGAAATTTCAAGCGTGTTGAAACCAGCAGTTCGTGGGGTCACAGCTTGAAAAAATGCGTGAATAATTTTGCCCCAAAAGTTTTCCGTTCTTAAAGTGTTGTTAAATTCAAGCATTAAAAATATCAAAGTCCCCAAAATTATTAAAATTACCGTGGTGTAAATTGTTAA
The DNA here is from genome assembly GCA_025060635.1 of Candidatus Kryptonium sp. NCBI lineage: Bacteria > Pseudomonadati > Candidatus Kryptoniota > Candidatus Kryptonium > Candidatus Kryptonium sp. Next base: position 68,144 of record JANXBN010000003.1, read on the forward strand.
TTTTGAATGGAGCGAGAAAACAATCGTTTGAGGTGGAATTTTGTCGTGGATAAATTTAATTCTTCTTATGGTTTTTAAAAATGGCTTTTCAATTGATTCGGTCAAAGCGATGAAACCAAGACCGCCAAGGATGAAAAGTAAGGCAATTGTGAGAATTGCAGGTATGTTGTCTTTTATATCAATCAAGTTATTTGAAAATGTGGAAAATCCAGCGTTACAGAAGGCAGAAATTGAGTGAAAAATAGAATGAAAAACTTTTTCCATCTTGCTCTTGAAAATTGAATCAGGAAGAAAATAAAAAAGAGCGATAGCCCCGAGCGCTTCAACTGAAAATGTAAGAATTAAAATTCTTGACACAGTTGATGAAATCTTTGATAGATTTTTCTCGCTGAAAATTTCACTTAGCAAAATTTTCTCTTTTATTCCCATCCCGCCACTTAAAAGAATTACAAAAAATGTGGTAAATGTCATTATCCCAAGTCCGCCAAGTTGAATTAAAACTAATATGATTATTTGTCCCAATCTTGTAAAATGCGTTCCCGTATCAACCACAATTAATCCAGTCACGCAAACGGCACTTGTTGCGGTAAAGAGAGCATCAATAAACGAAATCCCATGATAAGTTGCTTTTGGCAAAAACAAAAGAAATGTCCCCAACAGGATCATTATTAAAAAACTCAAAACAAGAAGTTGCGCTGGATGGATAGATTTTTGGATCAAGCTTTGGCTGTATCTTAATGCTTTAAGTGCAATGTCAAGCGTTAGATAAATTTGAGATGAAGCTATGTAGATTCTTGTTATGGTTTTTATGTCAATTATTTGCGCTCCGTGAATATAGAACAAAAATCCGATGCTTTGAATTATGATTAGAAATGTTAAGATAAATTCAAGCCATTTTTTGCGGAAATATGAAATTGGATCGGGGTTAAGTATAAGCTTTGAAAGATTGAAGAAAACGAAGTAAAAAATAGCAATTGAGTTAAATTGATGTAAAATTCGCTCCGTTAGTTCATCAATGTGAAAACCATATTCAATCACAAGTGTGGCTATAACAGAGCCAGCAACAACGATCATTATCCCGTTAAGTATGTCGGTGATCTTTTTTAACCTATCGGAATGGTGGAGCAATTTCAGAGGTGATTTTTATTTTGATAAGATGGATATCACAAGATAGGCAAGAAGGGAAGAGCCGTATTTCATTGCTTCTTCGTCTATCGTGAATTTTGAACTGTGAATGTCATATTTTGAGTTTTTGTCTCCAGCACCAAGCCAGATGAAGCATCCAGAAACTTTCTGAAGATAGTATGCAAAATCTTCTGCTCCCATAACAGGTCTTGCTTCAAAAACTTTGTCTTTCCCAAAGAGTTCAATTGCTTTTTGTTTCACAAATTCTGTCATTTCGGGGTCATTTACAAGGACAGGATAACCTTGGTTTATTTTTAGTTCATAACTTGCTCCATAAGTAGATGTTATACCGTGCACGATTTGTTTTATCATTTTCCAAGCTTTCTTTCGCCATTCTTCGTTCATCGTTCGCAAAGTTCCGGAAATTGTAGCTTCGTCTGGGATTATGTTTGTGGCAGTTCCAGCATGTATTGAGCCAATTGTCAGAACTCTTGGTTCAATTGGGTCGAAAAATCTACTTGTTATCTTTTGCAAAGCAATGACAATTTCAGAAGCAATTACGATTGGGTCAATTGTAAAGTGAGGTCGGGCGCCATGCCCACCTTTACCTTTAATCTTAATATAGATTTCATCAGAGGAAGCCATAAGCGCACCTTCTTTTAGAAAAATTGAGCCTGCTTCAGCATCAGGACGAACATGAAGCCCAAATATATAATTAACTTTGGGATTATCAAGGACTCCTTCGTTTATCATTAATTTCGCACCGCCTGGGTTCTTCTCTTCGCTTGGTTGAAAGATGAATTTAACAGTTCCATTTAATTCATTTTGAAATTGTTTTAATATCATTGCCGAACCGAGGAGTATCGCAGTATGCGCATCATGTCCACAGGCGTGCATTTTCCCAGGTATTTTTGAAGCAAATGGTAGGTTTGTTTGCTCAAGTATAGGAAGTGCGTCCATATCAGCGCGAAGTGCAACTACTTTACCATTTCTTGCTCCTTTAAGAATTCCGACAACTCCCGTTTTGGCGATTCCAGTTTTAACTTTCAGTCCGATTGACTTAAGAGTTCGTTCAACAAGTTTGGATGTTTTATATTCCTCAAAGGCAAGTTCGGGATATTGGTGAATTTTTCTTCGTATTGAAACGATTTTTGGAAAAATTTGTTCCGAGATTTGAAAAATTTTATCACGAATTAAACTATTCACTTTTTTCGGTCTTCTTGGTTTTCTTCTTCGTTTTTGTTTTTGAATCAGATTTTTCTACTTCGGGTTCTAACTTAGATTCAGAAGATATGATCTCTTTTTCTTTCGGTGCATTATACATAAATATCGGCTCGTTCAAATTTAAGTATGGGTTCATGATTTTTCTCTTTTTCAAATCTCTTGCTCTAACAACTTCGTACATTATTAATGCTCCAGCAACGGAAGCGTTAAGCGATTCAACTTTACCATACATTGGGATTTTCACGAGGAAATCACATTTTTGTTTCGTGAGGAATCTAAGACCTCTTCCTTCGTTTCCTATTACAATTGCAACTGGCATGGTGTAGTCAATCTCGTAGTAAAATTTTGATGCGTTTGCGTCAGCTCCGATGATCCATATTCCTTTTTCTTTTAATTCGTCAAGGGTTTGAGCAAGGTTTGTAACTTTTGCGATGCCAACATGTGCAACTGCGCCAGCTGATGCGCGAGCTACGGTTGAGTTTATAATTGCGGTATGATGTTTTGTAGTTATGATTCCATGAACGCCGGCACATTCGGCAGTTCTCGCAAGAGCTCCGAAGTTTTGTGGATCAACAATTTCATCAAGTATTAAAATAAAAGGTGGTTCATTTCGTTCTTTTGCGACATTTAAAATTTCATCAACAGTTATATATTTCGCTTCGCTTATGATCGCTATAACTCCTTGAGTTGCAACATCGCTTGCAAGTTCACGGAAGCGTTGTTTGTTTATCTCTACAAATGGGACGCCCTTTTTACGTGCGAGATTTCTGATTTTATCAATTTGACTTCCTCTTATCCCGTGAAGAAGATATATTTTTTCAATCATTACGCTTTGTGATTTTAGAGCTTCAATAACGGGTTGCCTTCCTGCTATTATTTTGGGCTTTGTCTCTTCTTCAGACATCTGTCCTTCGGGCGTTTGAATGTTTTCTCTTTCCATATCCATAGTATTTCACTCCCGAGTTTTTTGTTTTGAAAAAATTTATTTGATTAAACCAGGAAAGAAAACAAGTTAAAATGGTTCAGTTATCCCATATCGCTTCAGCTTCAGGTAGAGCGTTTTTAAACTGATCCCGAGAATCTCTGCTGTTCTTGACTTATTCCAGTTGTTAGCTTTTAGAACATTTTCAATGTGAATTTTTTCAAGTTCGGCAAGTGATAAAGTGTTTACAGGTTTCTTAATAAGTTTTGCGTAGTAATCTTCTTTAAGTTCAGGTTTAAGAGCGAGGTCTTCGGGTCTTATTATATCATCTTTGGCTAATATGGCAGCTCTTTCAACAACATTTTCAAGTTCGCGTATATTTCCTGGCCAATCATAATCTAACAATACTTGCATTGCTTCGGGACTCATTTTCTTTCTACCACGGGTCTTTTTATTCAGGAAATGTTCAACAAATAATGGAATATCTTCCTTTCGTTCTCTCAACGAGGGAAGACGGATTGTGACAACATTTAATCTATAAAGCAAATCCTCTCTAAAGTTACCTTTTTTAACTTCTTCATTTAAATCCTTATTTGTTGCTGAAATTATTCGGACATCAACTTTAAGTATATTGTTGCCTCCAACTCTTCTAAATTCACCAGTTTCAATAAATCTTAGAATTTTTGGTTGAACATATTGACTTAAATCTCCAACCTCATCAAGGAAAAGTGTTCCACCGTTTGCGATTTCAACAAGTCCTGGTTTAGATGTATGTGCATCGGTGAAAGCGCCTTTTTCATGACCGAAAAGCTCAGATTCAATTAGTGTATCTGGAATCGCGGCGCAATTTATCGCAACGAAGGGTTTATCTTTTCGCGGACTGTTTTTATGAATTAAACGTGCTATCACCTCTTTACCTGTTCCGCTTTCACCTTGAATTAAAACGGTTGCATCGGTTCCAGCAACACGAGCAACGATGTCAAGAACTTCTCTAAAAATTTTGCTTTGACCGATCACCTCATCGGTATGAATTAACCTTGAGAGCTCATTTTGCATCAAACGATTTTGAAGTTTCAAACGACGTTTTTCAAGTGCATTTTGAATTGACACAAGGAGCTCGTCAAAATTATACGGTTTGGTTATGAAATCAAACGCTCCAAGTTTTATTGTTTCAACTGCAAGTTTTATATCTCCAAATGCTGTGATCATTATTACTTCCGTGTCTGGTGTGTATTCTTTTATAAATTTTAAAACCTCAATTCCAGAAATCCTTGGCATTTTTATATCAAGAAGGACGATGTCATAAATTCTGTTTTGAATTATGTTAATCGCCTGCGCTCCATCATTTGCCACATCAACCTCAAATAAATTCGTTGAAAGCAATTCATCTTTCAGTAATTCACATAGATATTCTTCGTCGTCCACAACAAGCACTCTTGCTTTAACATTTCTCTCGTTCATTCTCTATTATTCCTTTTTTGTGGAGTCAGATTTATTGGATAAATCAAACATTCGCAACCTGCCCACATATGGGACGATTTGATCGCTTTTTAGTTCCCTTAGTTTAAGAATTGTTTGTTCTATTCTGTCTGTGTTTTCTTTGATGATTTTGATGTAGGTTTTTATATCTGATGGAAGTTCCTTTTTAAGTAAAATGTTTGCAGCAAGCTTTATAGCAGCAAGTGGATTGTTGACCTCATGTGAAACCGTTATAACTATTTCTTGTATCGCTTCAATTTTTTGGGATTGTTCGCCTTTGTCTTTTTCTATTTGCTTTTTTAGGTTTTCCTTTTCAATTGCATTTGTTATAATAATCGGCAGAAGAGGTCCAATTATATCTTCTTTCATATAGTAATCAAACGCACCGAGCTTTAAAACCTCGCTCATCACTTCCTTTTCCTTCGCACTTGATAACATGATCACAGGTATATCTATATTCCGTGCTTTTATAATTTTAAGAGCTTCAACGCCATTTATTTCAGGTAAGTAGTAATCTAATAAGATCAAATTATAGTTTTTGGGCATTATTGATAACTTCTCAACCCCTTTTTCTGCTGTATCAACCCAATCAACTGAAAAGAAATAATTTCTATATGAATTGAGATAATACTTTATTAAACCCGCAATGCTTGAGTCATCTTCAATCAAAAGAATGTTGATTATTTCTTTGTTTTCAGACACAACACTTATCCCGCTAAATTTATTTTTATGCGAGTTTTGCAAGAACGCCGACATCGTGAGATTTTTTATCGCCTTAATCAGTATGATATATTTAATTTTGCTTCAGCATTTGCCGTTTTTTCCTAATTACCCTTTTTGAGGAAATTCATTTAATAATACAAATTTTTGAATACAAAATCAAACAAGTTGGTTTCTTTATTATATCTAGCTGACCGCAGGACTTAAAAGATATTTAAACAGCTGATAAATAAATTTTCTAAAAATTGTGATTTGGAACACATTAATCTAGTTGAATTTTTAAAATCTCTAATTTCTTACTTGACATCAGCAAAAAAATTTTATATATTTAGGCTAAGGTAACTGTATTTTGAGGTCATTGAGCCCCTAATTAGTCAGGTTTAATGTTCAAGGGCTTTCTGCAATATAGAGTATCCTTAATGAGTTGAAGCACATTCTCAAACTTGTCATATAAAAAACCTATATATAACCACCTTAAAAGCCCTACTGAACTAGCATCTTACTGATTATTAGGGGTAAACTGAAATTAATTGAAAAATTCTTGTTTGTTAAGTTTTGGAATGTATGTTGTAGCGGTGGATGATTAAAAATGCGGGGTATAATTTAAATTTTGATCAAATTTCCTGATTTTTCTCTATCAAAAGGGAGAAAATCAGGAACGGGATAAAAGCATAGATTTAAAACTAAACTTATGGAGGTAGCTATGACGAGAGTAATTCATATTTTTTTGGTGAGCGTATTTTTCAGCTCACTTCTCCTTTCATCTAATGTAGGTTTCACTCCCAATATGGGACAACTTGCCGATTTGGAGGGCAATAAGGTTAAAGATGTTATCTTCTATGCCAGTGGTAAAAATTTTAAGATTTTTGTAAAAGATGGTGGAGTTAGTTATGTAATTTATAAAATTGAAGGTAAAAGTGAAGGTGAATTGAAGTTTAGATTTAAGGATGCTAACAATCCTGATAGAGCTAAACTTGATTATGCAAGGATAGATATAGATTTTGTTGATGCAACCAAGATTTGGAACGATATTGAGTTCATTAAGCCAATCTCTGGATATACCAATTATTATTATGCTCATTGCCCAGAGGGGATATTGTTTGTCCCAACATATGAAGAAGTTAAAATCAAGGGAATTTATCCTGGGATTGATTGGATTTGGAAATATGTTGACGGAGTTGTTCACCATGAATTTGTGGTTAAATCAGGATTTGATATTGGACAAATAAAGTTTAAAGTAAAATATGCAGATGTTGAAGTTGTTGATGGAAAAGAAATATACTTGAAGACACCGATCGGAGAAATAAAGGATGGTGAGCTATTTGCCTATGAAATTTCAAGTGGTGCGAAGGTTGATTTAAGATACAAAATTGAAGGTGAAGAGGTAAAATTTGAAGCAAAGGAGAAAATAAATGGCTCAATAGTTATTGATCCGCCATTGAGTCTTATATGGTCCACATACTATGGAGGTAACTGGCGTGATGATGGAAATTCAATTACAACAGATTTGAATGGTAATGTGTATATTGCGGGAGTGACACAGTCAGATATTTTTCCGACCTATGATCCTGAAGGATTTGATGACTACTTTCAGGGAACACACGCTGGGGCTATAGATGATGCTTTTATCTTGAAATTTAATAATAGCGGTGTAAGGCAATGGGCTACTTATTACGGAGGGAATGGCAACGATTACGCTTTTTCGTCTGCAACAGATTCATTGGGGAATGTATTTGTGACAGGAGCGACATTGTCAAGAAATTTCCCGACATATAACCCAAGAAATGGGGCTTTCTATCAAGGGAATCTTGGTGGTATATTTACATATCCTGATGTTTTTATCTTAAAATTTGACAAAAATGGTATAAGAAAATGGGCTACTTATTATGGTGGTTCTGCGGGAGAATATGGATACTCAATAACTGTGCATGCTTCAACAGGTATCGTATTTGTCACTGGATATACTGCATCAGAAGATTTTCCGACATATAATCCAGGAATATCCGGCGTTTATTATCAACCAAATATCGCCGGGGGTTCAGATGCTTTTATTTTACAGTTTACTAACATCGGAGTAATAAAGTGGGCTACTTATTACGGTGGAAATTATGGTGAGGTGGGATATGCTATTACAACAGATAAATTTGAAAATGTTTTGCTGACTGGATATACTAATTCAACAGATTTCCCTCTATATAATCCTGGAAACGCGTATATTCAGAATATGCTTAAAGGTAATATTGATGCTTTCATTTCAAAATTCAGCATTAGTGGAGTAAGACAATGGGCTACTTATTATGGAGGGAATAAGACAGATGTAGGTTATTCTATCGTAACTGATGATAATGGAAATATATTTGTAGCTGGAGAAACAAATTCAACTGATTTTCCAGTATATAACCCAGGTGGTGGAGCTTATTTTCAAGATACATTAGGCACTTATCCATCTTTCTCTTACGAAGATGTCTTTATTCTAAAGTTCAATAGTTCTGGACAAAGGATGTGGGCTACTTACTATGGTGGGGAACAAACTGACTGGTCACCATCTATTACAACTGATTTAAATGGGAATGTATATGTAACTGGTGCTACTCAATCTAACATATTACCCACCAGATGTCTTCTTGCTGATTCATATTGCCGAGATAGACCTGCTGCGGGCACTGATATTTTCATTTTGGGATTTAACAATTATGGTGTAAGATTTTGGGCTACATATTTTGGTGGTGCTGTTAATGAAGGGGGTAGTTCTATTACAACTGATTTGCGAGGAAATATATTTGTAACTGGATGGGTTAATAGTACCGCATCTAATTATATTCCTTTCCCAACACGAAATCCTGAAGGAGGTGCTTATTTTCAACCAGATAACAATACTATTGGTTGGGGTAATGATGCTTTCATATTGAAATTTGAAGGTTTGCCAAGAGATTTCGTTGTATCGGTTCAAGATGGGAAAAACGATTTCGCAATCCCAGATAAGTTTGTTTTGTATCAGAACTATCCAAATCCTTTCAATCCTCAAACAGAAATAAAATTTGATTTGCCTGAATCAGGACATGTTAAGATTGAAGTATATAATTTGCTTGGACAAAGAGTAGCAGTTTTATATGATGGGTATATGGAAGCTGGATATAATAAAACTGTTAAGTGGTACACTAAAGAAATGCCAAGTGGAATATACTTTTATAGAGTCACGACAGGTAAATATGTTGAGGTTAAGAAAATGGTTTTGATGAAGTAGAAAAGATTTTTTATCAAACATACAAAATAACAAAACAAACAAAACAACAAAAAAGGAGGCAGAGATATGAAGCGAGGATTAATTTTACTTTTGATATATTTTCTTTTTGTTAGTGTTGCATTTGCACAGACGGTAAAAAAGTGGGATCGTGGAGCTAATACTGATAATTGGAATGATGCTGCGAATTGGAATCCAGATGGTGTTCCTGGTTCAAATGATGAAGTTGTTTTGGATAATACTTATGTTTCTGGTGATTATTCGGTTTATTTACCAGGTGGTAATACCACTGTTCAAATCAGGAAACTTGAAATAAGCCCAGCGTCAGGTAGAAGTATATATTTGACTTTGCCGCACACAAATACAGCTAATCCTGGATTAATGGTTGGTGACAATATATCGGGTAATTATGATATAGTGCTTAAAGACGGTGCTTTTTTGCACAATTTAAGTAGTGCTTCATCTGGTTCTGGGGTTGCTTTAGGAGTTGGTGATTCGTTGCGTATAGAAAATGGAGGCGTTTATGCTCATCAAGCGATCAGAGATCATGAATCTTTGGTAGATGCACTTTCAAGGGCACCTGGGACAGAAAATGGAGTGTTTATGTTTAGTATTGGTGGTTCTGGCACATATGCCGTTGCTTCATCTGGGAAAACATATGGATATTTGTATTTAAGCGGATTACGGACATATACCATCACTGGCAGTTCAAATTTAGTAGTTAGAGGTAACTTTTACATTGGAAGTGATGCTACATTATCAAGCGATATGACAGGAGATTTTGTTTTTAGAGGAAGTCATTGGCTTAATTACGGAACTTTTACAACATCAACTCAAAAGGTTAAGTTTCAGGGCACAGGGGTACAACAAATAACTGGACAAACTACTTTTTATAAACTTGAGATTGATAATCAAAGTGGTGTCACGATATCAGCGGGAATACACGTGACGGATGAGTTGATTTTCACATCAGGTGTGATAGAACCATTTATGCCATTTTTTGGTGGTGTATCACTCAAGGTCAGTGGTGGGATAAGCGGGGCAGGAGCTGGTAAATTTGTAAGGTATATGCCATTAATTATGCCAGTTTCTTCAACTGGTTCAAAGAAATGGGATCTTGGATATGGTAATGATTATTTGCCATTGACGATTAATTTTACAAGTTTAAATGGTTCAGGTGATGTTGAAGTTAGGGTGTATGATAGGACAAGCTTTTTGGGTCCTCAACCAGGAGATGCAGTGGGTGTGGGTAGTAATCTTGTTTTAAATAGATGGTATTATGTTTACAAGTCTTCAGGAATTACGAATTTTACGGGTAATTTTACACTTTCATATACTGATGCTGATGTTTCTGATCAGGGCATAAGTGATGAGAATTCGCTTCGTGTGTTTATGTGGGATGGGACGCAGTGGCAGGAGTTGTCAGTTACGAGCAGAAACACGGTGAATAATACGATAACTGTTTCAAATGTAAATGTGAACACGCCATATGTTCATCTTGTAATATCAGGTACTGGCGATACGCCATTGCCAGTAAGTTTGAAATCATTTGTTGCAAAGGCAGTAGGCAATAGGGTTCAATTGATGATTGAGACGGAGACGGAGGATAGAGGTTTTAGTGGATTTAATGTATATCGCAAGCAGGAGGGTGAAGAGTTTAGGATGGTAGCAACATATGTTAATGATGTTAATTTGAAGGCGAAAGGTGAGGAAGCTTTTGGTGCGAGGTATAAATGGGAGGACAATTCAGTTGAGTCGGGTAAGAGATATTATTACAAGATAGGAGCAGTTGGTTTGTTAGGTGAGAGATTGATTGATAAGGTTGTTGAGATTGTTGCTGGTGAGGTTCCGAGTTCATTTGTGTTGTATCAGAATTATCCGAATCCATTTAATCCGACGACGACGATAGAGTTTGGTATACCTGTGGATTGTGATGTAAAGTTTGAGTTGTTTAATTTGCGAGGGGAGCGGGTTGCTGAGTTGATAAATAAGAGATTGGAGGCTGGTTATTATAGTGTTGAAGTTGATTTTAGCGGGATGCCAAGTGGGATATATTTTTATAGGTTGAGAGCGAATAATTTCGTTAGTGTTAAGAAAATGGTATTGATGAAGTGATAAAATAGTTTCTTGTCCCTCTCTCTACTTTGTGTGGGGAGAGGGATTGTTTGATTTTTTTAATGATAGAGTTTATATTTTAAAGTGAGTTTTGGTTGGAGAGGTGGCCGAGTGGATGAAGGCGCACGCCTGGAGAGCGTGTAGCCCGCCAAAAAGCGGGCTCGTGGGTTCGAATCCCACCCTCTCCGCTTTTCCACTTCCGACAATTTTGTTTATGACCCTAATTATTTTTATATTTCTACCTGAAACAAATTAAAAACAATCTTTTGCTTAATTAAAAGGGTATGCTCATAAAACTTTTGCGTAAGCTTTTCCCGAGCAAGAACGAGAAAGATTTAAAAGCTTTGATTCCAATCGTTAATCGCATAAATGAGATTTATTCAACTCTTAACACATTGACCGACGCTGAACTTCGGGCTAAAACTGACGAATTTAAAGCCAGAATTAAAGAACGAACAAAACATATTGAAGATAGAATTGAAGAGCTTAAAACTCGTGTTCGTGAAGATAAGGAGTTAACACGAGATGAACGACTTGAAATTTATGATGAGATAGAAAAACTTGAAAAAGAACTTTTCAGAGAAGAACAAAAAGCGTTGGACGAAATTCTGCCTGAAGCTTATGCTGTTGTTAAGGAAACTTGCAGAAGGTTGGTTGGTAAAAGCTGGGAAGTGACCGGACATAAGATCGTCTGGGATATGATCCCATTTGATGTTCAATTAATGGGAGCGATCGTCCTGCATCAGGGTAAAATCGCAGAGATGGCCACAGGTGAAGGTAAAACGCTTGTAGCTACTATGCCAGCGTATCTTAATGCCTTGACTGGAAGAGGTGTTCATATCGTAACAGTGAATGATTATCTTGCTTTAAGAGATAGCCAGTGGATGGGGAAGATATACGAGTTCCTTGGTTTAACTGTAGGTTGCATTCAAAATTGGATGAATACCGAACAAAGGAAAGCCCAATATAATTGCGATATAACATACGGAACTAACAATGAGTTTGGGTTTGATTATCTTCGTGATAATATGGCTATTGATCCAAATGATATAGTTCAGCGGGGACATTATTACGCTATAATTGATGAAGTTGACTCTATTTTAATTGACGAAGCAAGGACACCGCTTATCATAAGTGGTCCTGTGCCAGAGACAGAGCACAAATTTGATTGGATGAAGCCAAAAGTAGAAAGATTAGTCACTGCACAAATTAATCTTGTCAGCAAGATAGTTGATGAAGCAGAAAAGCTTTTAAACGAGGGGAAATTTGATGAGGCTGGAGTTTTGCTTCTAAAAGCACATAGAGGAGCACCTAAACATAAAAAGTTAAGAAAATTACTCGCTGAACCCGAATATAATAAATTGCTTGTTGATACCGAGCTTGAGTTTCTAAAGGATCAGGGTATTAAGATGCGTCAAATAGATGAGGATTTATATTTTGTTGTTGATGAGAAAAATCACATAATTGATTTAACTGAAAAAGGTAGGGAGTTTTTGGCAAACCTTTCACCTGAAGACAGAGAATTTTTCGTCCTGCCCGACCTTGGAACTGAAATAAGTATAATTGAAAATGATCCATATCTTACCCCAGCGCAAAAGCAAAGGAAAAAAGAGGAACTATATCGTCTTTATTCAGAGCGAAGCGATAAAGTTCATTCAATTAGACAATTGCTCAGAGCCTATATCATGTTTGAAAAAGATGTTGATTACATTGTGCAAGATGGGAAAGTTTTAATTGTTGATGAGTTTACAGGTAGAGTGTTGCCCGGAAGGAGATATTCTGAAGGATTACATCAAGCAATTGAAGCAAAGGAAGGTGTCAAAGTTGAGCAAGATACGCAAACGCTTGCGACTATTACTATTCAGAATTACTTCAGGATGTATAAGAAACTCGCTGGAATGACTGGTACAGCAGCGACTGAGGCGCAGGAGTTTTGGGAAATTTATAAACTTGATGTAGTTGTTATCCCAACAAACAAACCGTGCATAAGAATTGATTATGACGATGTAATTTACAGGACGAAGAGGGAGAAATACAACGCTGTAATTGAAGAAATAGAGCGAATGCATAAAATTGGTCGCCCTGTGCTTGTTGGAACCACAAGCGTTGAAGTTTCTGAACTTTTGAGCAGAATGCTTAAGCGTCGCGGGATTCCGCATAATGTCTTGAACGCTAAACATCATCAAAGAGAAGCAGAGATCGTTGCAAACGCTGGGCTTCGTGGAATGGTTACGATTGCAACGAATATGGCAGGACGCGGAACCGATATTAAACTCGGTCCAGGAGTTGCAGAACTTGGAGGATTGCACGTGATCGGAACAGAAAGACACGAGGCAAGGAGAATTGATCTTCAATTGAGGGGACGTTCAGGAAGACAAGGTGATCCAGGTTCGTCAAGATTTTTCCTTTCTCTTGAAGATGACCTCTTGCGTTTGTTCGGAAGCGAAAGAATTGCAAATATAATGCAACGACTTGGATATAAAGATGGTGAGCCAATTCAGCATCCGATGGTGACGAAAAGCGTTGAAAGAGCACAGAAGAAAGTTGAACAAAATAACTTTGCAATAAGAAAAAGATTGCTTGAATATGACGATGTGTTGAATAAACAAAGAGAAGTTGTCTATAGCCTGAGAAGACACGCACTTTTAGGCGAGAGGATTGAAGACGATCTACTTGATATGTTAATTGATTATGTTGAAGATATAGTTGAAAGATATTATCCAGCGCTTGATTATCAAGCTCTTAAGGAAGAATTGGTGAGAACACTTCTTATTGACTTAAAGATCACACCTGATGAATTTGAAAAGCTCGGGAAAGAAGGTCTCAAAGAAAAAATTTATAACGATGCGCTTGAGTTTTATGAGCAGAAAAAATCGCAACTTGGAGAGGAATTGATGTTTGCTTTAATAAAAATGGCGATGCTTCAAGTTATAGATCAAAGATGGCAAGAACATTTAAGAGAAATGGATGAATTGCGAGAGGGAATTCACCTGCGTGCGTATGCTCAAAAAGACCCACTCGTTGAGTATAAAACCGAGGCATTTGAAATGTTTATGGAGATGATGAGAAGGATAAGAAGTGGAGTTTTAAGCATCGTGTTTAGGATGTTTCCACTCGTTCCTGAAGAAGTTGTTGAAAGAAGACCGAGAAGACCAAGAAGAGAGCAACTTAACCTTGTGCATCAGGAGTCAATCGGTATGGGCTTGAAAGTTATGACCGGCGAAACAGATGTTGCAACTGCCACTGCTGTTAAACCAAATGTGAAATTACAACCTATTAAGGTCACTCAAAAAGTCGGGCGAAATGACCCTTGCCCGTGCGGAAGCGGGAAAAAATATAAACATTGTCACGGGAAAATATAAAAAACTGGGAAGATGAAAATTTTCAACTTGTTCCTGTTTTTCTTTTTGTTTTTTAAAATTTCGTATGCCCAAGAACTTTTTAACCTAATTGATCACGGAGTCACTAAAGAGCTTGAAATTAAATTTGAGAAACCGCAGGTAAGAGAAATTCAAATTGCTGGAAATACATATTCTGTTATATCACTTGAAAATTTCACCAATGTCTCTCTCCTTCCAAATTTCATCCCTTACTATAGCTTTTTTCTCTCATCTACACAAACCCCAAGAATTGATATACTTAATTTTGAGTTTGACGAAATTGTATTGAATCATCCATTGCCGATGATGAAGGAGTTTTCTTTACCAGATAAAGTTGAATTTAAAGAGGAATTTTTCACAGGTGAAAAAATTTACGATTTGGTTTACCTTGGCAAGCTACGCGGTGTTGATCTTTTCGGCTTGCTTGTTTTTCCGTACAGAGTTGAGGAAGGGAAGTTGAGATACTTAAAAGAGATAAAATTTTTAATTTCATCCGGCACAATTTCAAAAGTTGATGTTGAAAAAATTTTTTCAACTCCGAAGATAAACGCATATAACATTAACTTCAAATCTCAACAAACCTCGCAAGAGTTTGAATACAAAATCTTCATCAGAAAAGATGGAATTTACAAGATAACATATGAGGATCTTAAAAAGTCAGGAATTGATTTGAAAGGAACTAAAGCATCAAAGTTGAAGCTTAAAAACAACGGTCTTGAAATTCCTATCTATGTTTATTCAGGTGGTGACGGAATTTTTAATGAAGGTGATTACATTGAATTTTATGCCGAGGGGAGAAAAAATAAATTCGCTAATGGAAAAAGAGATCTTTACAATGATCCGTTTACAGATGTAAATGTTTATTTCCTTGAAATTGGTGAAAGCGATGGTATGAGATTAGCAGAGGAAACTGGAGTTAGATTTTTTGATAATTTCATCAATCTCCGTGGCGCTTCGTTTCATTCAACGCTTCATTTTGAGAAAGATTTTATTTTTGATAGGTTGGATGAGATTGATCTCAATTTAACTTATGATCATCGCGATCATTGGTTTTGGGCATATTTAAATTCAAATCAACAGAGAGATTTTGAGGTTTATATACCTACTCCTGATCCGTTAAGTTTAGACAATGTGAAAATTAAAGTCGCATTTCACGGGATAACATCAACTGCTTCAATTAATCCTGAACACATTGCGGATGTTTTCGTTAATAATCAAAGAATTTTAACAACCCGGTGGGATGATCAGACACTTCACATAATATCATCCGAGGTTTCAGGCTACCCCGTACCAAATAATTATCTGAAAAGTGGAACAAATAAGATAACAATCTCTAATTCAAGCGACGGCAAAATTGCTAATACATCATTTGCAGTTAACTGGTTTGAGATAACCTATAGACGACTTTATCAAGCGGATAAAGATGAAATAAGATTTAAAATTCCACCCGAATACAAAAGCGGTTATTTCAGATTTGAACTTTTTGGATTCAAGAACCCAAACATAAGTATCTATAGGATCGGAACTTCAAAAATTTCAAATGTTGAAGTTGTGAAAGCAACTGATGAGAAGCTTGGGGAAAATTATCATGCAATTTTCTATGCAAATGTTTTATCACAAGATGTGGAATTTATCGCCGTCAGCGAAATCGCAAAGCTTAAACCCGATAGCATTGCGAAAGATTTGAAGTCAAATTTAAAAAATACAACAAATTCATTTGACTATCTTATAATAACCCATCCATTTCTTTACGACAAGCAAAGGGAAGTGAATAATGTTGAACATCCGCTGAACAAGTTGAAAAATCATTATGAGTCAAAAGGCTTGAAGGTTAAAATCATAAGTGTTGATGATATCTATGACGAATTTAACAATGGGATAAAGAGTCCTTACGCTATAAGGGAGTTTTTAAAATACGCTTATTTCAACTGGTCAAAAGCCCCGACCTATGTTCTTCTTGTAGGTAGCGCGGTTTATGATAACCGACGCTATCCAGAACTTGACATGATCCCGACTATGTTCTATCAATCCTATTGGTATGGTGCAACATCAGCGGATGCTTGG
Source organism: Candidatus Kryptonium sp. (assembly GCA_025060635.1). Classification (NCBI taxonomy): domain Bacteria; kingdom Pseudomonadati; phylum Candidatus Kryptoniota; genus Candidatus Kryptonium; species Candidatus Kryptonium sp. Next base: position 84,414 of record JANXBN010000003.1, read on the forward strand.
TTTACATTTATTGACGGCGAAGATTTGCTTGGTGATATATTGCTTGGTAGATTGCCCGTAAGAGATAGGGAAGAACTTAAGAATGTAGTTGATAAAATAATTTCTTTTTGGAATCAGAAGCCGCAAAGTTGGAATAAGAATGTCCTTATGATCGCTGGCGAAGGGAAAGATTTTGAATCTCAAACCGATTACCTTGTGATGAATGTTTTGCCCAAGTATTTGAACATAAATCGTTTGTATGTAATTGCTGGTTCTATTTTTTCTGGCGGAACTTCAAAACTTTTAAATTATTTTTCAGATGGGCAGATCCTTGTGAATTTCGTCGGTCACGGTGGTGGAGCGATATGGGCTGATAATGGTTTGCTTAAAAATGAAGATATACCAAAGATGACGAATAAAGATAGATATCCGTTAATAACGAGTATGACTTGTTTTTCGGGGGCGTTTGACTATCCACAAAAAACAGCGTTGGGAGTTAATCTTGTAGTTGAGAAAGAAAAAGGCGCAATTGGAGTCCTTGCATCAAGTGGGGTTGGATGGCTTCTTAATGACTACTTTATGATATTGAGCATCTTTCCATATATGTTTGATCCAAACCGAACCGTTGGTGAAATTATAACACTTGGCAAAGCAAGGTATTATTCAAATTATTTCTTTTGGCCGCAGGCGAAATCAATGGTTTATCAATATAACTATATCGGTGATCCAGCAATAAAACTTCCTTTCCCAGAAAACAAAACAGTTGTCAACATTGAAAGAAAAATTATCTCTACATTAGATTCGTTAAAAATTCAAGTTCAATCCCAAATTTCAAGTGGGACTGCTTCGGTCATAATTTCGGATAGCATTCATGTTTTAAGGAATGAGTTTTCGGTTCCAATCCAAAATGGGAGAGGAAACATTACAATTAGACCAACTGTAAGATCTGGATTTGTTAAAACCTTTATAAACGATGGGCAACGAACTGAAGCTGGCTTTAGTGTATTTAGAATTGGCGGTGCGTTTGTCGGTGATTATTCTTTTGTTCCAGATAATCCGAAACCAGGCGATAGTTTGGCTTTGTTTGGTAGAGTTGAGATTGAGAACCGAAATTTGCCTGATTCTGTTAAGTTTGTTGTTTACAGATACAAAAGTAGAAATGGAAGATTTGACTTTTTGCTTGGGCGTGATACTTTGCTGTGTGAAAGTAGCGGAACAAATGTTTATCGTGCGGTTAAAAAAATCCCGATCATTGCCGGAACAAGATATCATATTCATATGATAGCGTATTCAGCAGGTAGAGTTTTCGTTGGCGATTGGAGGGAAATTATTGTTAAGGGATTGCCTGATCCATCGCTGATCCCACAACAATTGAATCAGTTCCAAAGTTCAATTTACCTCAAAAGCCAGAATCTAAAATTTGTAGCTGACTCAACCGTTAAACTTTCGCTAAAAGTTTATAATCTCAGCGATGTTGATGCGAATGATTTTAAAATCAAAGTTTATCATACTTTCAGAGATGAAAACTATTTGATCGGTCAAACAAGGTTTTCGGTTCGTGGTAATTCCACTGCCGATGTAGTTGTCCCAATTGATAAAAATCTTAACATCAGGACATATACAATCTATGCTGTGATTGAAAGCGATTCTTTGTCTGGTGATGATTTGGACTATTCAAATAATCTCGTTTATAACACGCTGACTTATAGCTTTGTGAAATTTAATTCTGATTCAATTTCCATCACGCAAAACATTTCATTGAAGCGAGGTTCTGAATCTGTCTCTCTTATCTCTTTTGAATATCCAACAGCAGTTCAATTTTCATATGCAGGCAATAATTTTTATCCTGTAAGACCGCTTGGGGAGCAACAAAATTTCATTGTTAAATACAACACCGTAAATAGCGACGGTGAGGTTGTGGTTTTCGTAAAAATTGACCTTGCGGATCAAAATCTAAATCAGAATAAAGACAAAATAAAACTTTATCAGTATGACGAGAAAACAAGAATTTTTAGAGTGAAAGGTGGAAGTGTCGTTGGCGAATGGTTTCAGGCAAGCTTCAATGAATCGGGAATTTATGCAATTGGCTTTTCAAATGATTCAAAAGCTCCAAGAGTTGAAGTCACAGTTGAGGGACAGAGTTTTAGAGATGGAGCGCATGTTTCTGCAAATCCTGTGTTTAGCATTTTAATTGAAGATGATGAAGGGGTGGATATCTCAAAAGAGTCGTTGAGATTTAAGATTGATGGAAGAGAAGTTAAATATTCTGATATAACAATTCCAGATACGATCACAAATCCGAAAAGTGTTTTTGTGAAATTAAATCCGAAGTTAACCGAAGGAGAACATTGGGGAAGCTTTTCTGCAAGAGATATCAACGGGAATTGGTCAAATGAAGTTAGAGTTTCATTTAAAGTTGTTTCAAATTTTGATGTAAAGATCTATGGAAACTTCCCAAATCCATTTTCGGATAGAACTTTCTTTGCGTATGAAATTTTTGGTGCCCCGGTTGAAGAAGTTGAATTCAAAATTTATACAGTTGCTGGTAGATTGATTCAGAATTTCAAGTTCCCATCTAATGATCCGAGGGAAATTTATGGTTTTCAAATCGGTGGCACAGGAATTCCAACCGCAATTGGTTATCATGAGATATGGTGGGATGGAACAGATAGAGATGGAAACGAGGTCGCAAATGGAGTTTATTTCTATAAATTTTCGGTAAAGAGAGAAGGAAAAATTCAAAACTTTACAGGAAAAATTGCGAGGGTTAGGTAATTATGAAAACTAAATTTTTAAAGGTGCTTTTTCTTTTTTTGATTTTCTCGCTTGCATATTCGGATAACTCAAAGTATGCAGGCGAGTTTTTAAGAATCCCTGTTGGAGCAAGAGCTCTTGGTATGGGCGGAGCTTTCATAGCAATTGCAAATGATGGTTCCTCTTTTTATTACAATCCAGCTGGCGTTGCGATATCTGGTAGTGGTATTTTATCATTTATGTATTCGTCTCAATTTGGTGGAATTACAAGCCCGCTTGCTTCTTTTTTCCATCTTGGTTTCATTCAAAATGTTCAGAATCTCGGAATTGCTGTTAATTGGGTAAGATTAAGCGTTGATGATATCCCTCTTACTCCAGATTTTACATCTATTCAAACGCCAGTGGATAGGGAAAACCTTGTTAAGGGCTATACGGGTGGCGGTTTATTCAACGATATTGAAGATGCGTTTTATTTTTCATTTTCAAGGGAATTTAGGTTTGATGTAAATTTTGGTTGGTCAAGATACAGAGTCCCGGTTTCAATGCCGATCGGGATGAACTTCAAATTGTTGAATCAAAAGCTTGGTTCGGAAAAGGGAACTGGTTTCGGTTTTGATTTAGGTGTCATGTTTAGATTTAGCATGGATGATTTTTTGCAGAGCGAAAATACTGGCGATGTTTCAATTTCACTTGCGATTAAAGATCTGGGTAAGACGAGAATTGCTTGGAGCACAAGGCGTGAACATTTCGTTGAGTCAACTATAATGTTTGGCATTGCTTATACCTTGCCTGTTAACTTCATTTCGGGTAAAATCACAGTTGCATATGGTAGTCAAAATTCTTATCTTACAGATAGATTATACGGGTTTGAATATAGTTACAGGGACTTGTTATTTGTTCGTTTTGGGAAAAACGCTGAAAACTTAACAATTGGCGCTGGTGTAAAAATTGATTTTTTGACTGTTGACTATGCTTTCCTTGCCCATGATCTCGGAGCAGTTCACAGGGTAAGTGGTTCGTTAATAATAGAAAAAATTCTAAAGAAGCTATGAAAGTGAAATTGCAAATAATTCTTTTCATCAGCATTAGCTTATTATTTTTCTCGTGCAGTCCAACGAAAGAAAGTTTACCGGCGCCTGATGTCCCTAAAATTTATCCTGTTCCAGATCCGCTTTCTGAAATGGACATCGGAAGCGGAGCGATCCCAGAGGTGGATGGTATAAAAATCATTTGGAGCAAAGTTGCAAATGCCTCTGGATACAAAGTTTATCGCGGTGAGGTAAAATCTAATAAACTTGAATTTAACTTACATGCTGATATAAAAGCACAAGCAGGAATTGCAGATACATTTTTCGTCGATACAAATGTTGAATTTCGCAAAGTTTATTACTACTATGTCAAAGCGTATAATCGGGACAATGTTGAAAGTAGATCATCAGATACGATTTCATTTGAGCTATATTTAAAACCAAGATTGATCACGCCAGGAAATAATGCCCAAGTTAGAGCAGATTCAGTCATTTTCAAATGGGACGATCCTAACGGTGGCGGTGACTTTGTGATAAGAGTTAAAAACGCACAGACCGATAGAATTATTTGGATATATAATTATAGAAGCTTTGGGGATTTTTCTGTAAAGTTTAATCTTGATTCAAGAGCAAGTGAAAATCTCGTTTCAGGACGACAGTATAAGTGGCGCGTTGATAGAGTGCAATTTGGTCAAAGTGCGGGTTCAAAATCAAATTGGGGTGTTTTCAATGTTAAATAAAATAACGGAGGTGAACTGAAATTATGCTTAAAAAGACACTCATATTGCTTTTGATATTTGTATCAACATCCTTTGCGCAAATTTTTGATAGCCCAAGAATCGTAACGGGTGGTGGTTCAAGCGCATATTATTTCGTTGGGAAAACCGGTGAACTTACTATAACCGTGAATTTATGGGGATTTGTGAGAAACCCAGGAAGATACGAAGTTCCAAGCTCAACTGATTTGGTTCAACTAATTTCATATGGAGGTGGACCATTAAAAGAAGCAAAGTTGAAGGATGTAAAAATTATTAGAAGTGTCCGTGAAGATACCACAATCGTTGAGAAAGTTATAAAGGTTAATGTTGAAAAAATAATTGAAAATGGGGAACCAAGTCCGTTGCTTTTGCCTGGTGACACGGTTGTTGTCCCTGGTGGTTCTATTGATGTAATTAAAGATATACTCGCAATTTTGAGAGATATTGGTCTTGCAGCAGGTGGCATCGCTGCAATCATAAGTGTATTTAGAAGATAAATTTTCAAGCGAGATGAAGAAAATAGAAGCAATAATAAGACCGTTTAAGCTTGATGATGTAAAAGAGGCGCTTGCAGAGATTGGGGTTCGCGGAATGACTATAACCGAAGTTAAAGGATATGGAAGACAGAAAGGGCATACGGAGCTTTATAGGGGAGCGGAATATAAAATTGATTTTTTGCCAAAAATAAAAATTGAAATTGTAGCTCCAGATAACATGGTTGATAAAATCGTTAGCACCATCATAAAAGCAGCTAAAACTGGACAAGTTGGAGATGGGAAAATTTTTATCTATCCAGTTGAGGAAGTTATAAGAGTTAGAACTGAAGAAACAGGCGAAGATGCAATTTGACGAGATTCCCACCTACTTTTTGAAAATACTTTTGACTTGAAACTTAATCCATAAATTGTTAGATTAAAAATCGTTAAGGATGAAAAAGTAAAGTCAAAAATTCCGATGGGAAAGGTTATCGCAGTTGCAAATCAAAAAGGTGGGGTTGGAAAAACAACTACAGCTGTAAATGTTGCTGCATATCTTGCTGCGATGGAGAGATTAACACTTTTAATTGACATTGATCCTCAATCAAATGCTACCAGCTCGCTTGGGGTTGAACCTGAATATGAAAAAACAATATACGAAATTTTACTCGGTAAAATAAAAGCCGAGGACGCTGTTATAAGTTTCTCAGATCCATATTTAAAATTTCTTGAGCTCATCCCCTCCAAAATAGAGCTTGTTGGAAGCGAATACGAGTTAATTGAGTTTCAAGGTAGAGAGCGTATTCTTTCAAAAGCAATTGAAAGGTTGAGAAATAAGTATGACTACATTTTAATTGACTGTCCCCCATCGCTTGGACTTTTAACTGTAAACGCCTTAACTGCTGCTGATTCTGTTCTAATTCCCGTTCAATGCGAGTATCTACCGCTTGAAGGACTTGGTCAGCTTCTTAACACTATTAAAATCGTAAAGGAAAGGTTAAATCCAAACCTTGATATAGAAGGAGTTCTTTTAACGATGTATGATGGAAGATTGAAATTATCAAATGAAGTTGCCGACGAAATAAAACGATATTTCAGAGATAGAGTTTTTGAGGCGAGGATTCCAAGAAATGTAAAATTGAGCGAAGCACCAAGCCACGGGAAACCAATTCTGCTCTACGATGCCAAATCCCCAGGTGCTATTTCATATGCGAAGGTTGCTGAGGAAATTATAAAGCGAAATGAAAAAATAGAACCTGAAAAGGTTCAAAGACAAGAAACAATGAGGCAAATATGAGTAAACAAAGATTGGGAAGAGGACTTGATGCATTAATCCCTCGCGCGGCAACACGAGAGATAAGTATTGATTCAAAAGATTTACGATTTGATGATGGCCAATCCGTCGGTGTAATTGCCAAAATTGAAATAGCCAAGATAAAGCCAAATCCATATCAACCTCGTGAAAGTTTTGATAGAGATTCGCTTGAGGAACTAAAACAGTCAATAATTGAGAAAGGCGTAATTCAACCTATAACGGTTAGAAGATTGCCCGGAGGAATGTATGAACTAATTGCTGGCGAAAGAAGAGTAAAAGCATCAGCAGAAGCTGGATTTACACATATTCCAGCATACATCATTGAAGTTGAGTCGGAGAAAGAGCTTCTTGAGCTTGCGCTCATTGAAAATATACAGAGAGAAAAACTAAATCCAATTGAAATTGCAAAAGCATATCAGAGATTAATTGAGGAATTAGGATACACCCAAGAAGAGATCGCTAAAAAAATCGGTAAAGATAGAACAACAGTTGCAAACTTTATAAGATTGCTTAAATTGCCAGACCAAATTCAAGAAAGCTTGAAGAAGGGAGAGATAACGATGGGACACGCAAGAGCGTTGATAAATATCCCAAATAAAAAACTTCAAATTGAAATTTGGAATAAGATCATAAAACAAGGATGGTCGGTAAGAAAAGTTGAAAAGGCAGTTAGAGATCTATTGAAAGGGAAAGATTCGGAAGGCAAAGCGCAAAAGAGAAAAACTCATACACCCGCAGGTTTGAGAGAAATTGAATCAAAGCTCAAACGAATTTTTGGAACGCAAGTTAAAATTAAACAGTCAAGCAACAACAGAGGCGAGATAATCATTGAGTTTTATTCAAACGATGACTTTGAACGCTTGCTTGAACTTTTTGAAATAATAGAAAAACACTACAAATAAAGTCATGAAATTAACATTTATAATTTTTGCAGTTCTAACCCTGCTATTTTCGCTAACAATTAGTGGAGGCAAAGTGGAAAGAAAAACAATTTACACGGAGAAAGCACCAAAGCCAATTGGACCCTACAGTCAAGCCATAGTTGCTGGTGATTTCATCTTTACATCGGGACAGATCCCAATTGACCCCAAAACAAACCAAATTGTTCAAGGAGATATAAAAGAACAAACAAAGCAAGTTCTTGAAAACCTAAAAGCAGTCCTTGAAGCAGCAGGTGCAACATTTGACGATGTGGTAAAGGTTAATGTTTATATGAGAGATTTAAATGAATTTCCCGCAATGAATGAGGTCTATTCTGAGTATTTTAAAAATTCACCACCTGCAAGGACAACTGTTGAAGTTTCACGATTACCAAGGGATGTAAAAATAGAAATTGATTTAATCGCTGTTAAAAAACAGGCAAAATGAGATTAAAAGTTTTAACTCTGATTTTATTTTTAAGTTCAGTTGCATTTTCGCAAGCCGATACAGCTAAAAATGTAGCTGTTAAATCTCCGACAAAGGCAATGCTTATGAGCGCTGTTGTCCCTGGACTTGGACAGTTTTATAATGAATCGTACTGGAAAATCCCTATTATCTACGGACTTGCTGGTTATTTTATTTATGAGATAAGGCAAAATGATAAGAACTATCGGTATTACCGTGACCTTTTCGTTCAGAGCATCAAAACAACAGGTGGGGACTATAGATATAAAAGGTTAAGGGATTTTTACAGAGATCAGCGAGATCTTTTTGGAATTTATCTTTTTGTCCTTTACATCGCAAACATCGTTGATGCTTATGTTGATGCACACCTTTATAATTTTGATGTCGGGGAAAATCTCTCAATTCAGTTATCGCCTGTAAAAATAAAACTTCACTATAAATTTTAAAATGAGATTTTTGTTTTTGATTTTTACTCTGCTTCTCGTGATGTTTGCACAACCCTTTCAAAGGGATGAGCGTCAAATTGATACCGCTTTTCTTTTTAAATTTGGAAACTTGAACCTGCCTCGTGGTATTTCCATCGGCCCAACAGGTGATATTTACATCGCTGACACGGGAAATAATTCAATAAAAAAGTTTACAAGAGACGGAAAATTAATTCGTGATGTAACGGGTTATGGCTGGGGAGAGCTTGAATTTGACTCGCCTTACGATGTTGATGCGGGAAGCGGTGTAGCGGTTTATGTCGCTGATTACAACAATCATAGAATTCAAAGATTTGACAAAAATTTAAATTTCATTGCCTCATTTCAAGGCGAAAGTGGAGGTGAAAGAACTTTTGGATTTCCTATTTCAGTAACGGTTTCAAAATTTGGAGAGCTTTTTATAATTGATGGCGAAAATTTAAGGTGTGTAAAAATTAATAAGTTTAATCAGGTTGAAAAGACATTTGGAGGAATTGAAGCTGGCGCTGGACGACTTATAAATCCTGTTCAAATAACTCTAACTTTTCAGAACCTGATAGCCATTCTTGATGGTAATTATATCTTAATTTACGATTACTATGGAAACTTTTTAAGAAAGTTCGGGCAACAGTATCTAAAATCTCCAACAGGGTTATTTGCGGATTCATTGCTTTATGTTGCAGATGGGAGCGAGATCTTTGTATTTGAACTTAATGGCAAACTTTGGGGCAAAATCACAGCGTCTGAAAAGATCTACGATCTCGCCCGGCGGGGAAATTTGCTTTACTGCTTGACAGATAGCGAAGTCGTAGTTTATAAATTGACATTTTCAAGGGGCAAGGAAAATTGATTAGGGGTTTGAGATAATAATAAATTATGCGCGATGAATAATTTTTATCTTGACATTTAATGCGAAATTTGTTAATATATAAGTGAAAACATTTAAACTTAACGGAGGAGACAAAGATGAAGAAGTTAACACCGACGGACATCAAAGTGATGCTTTTGAAAAAGGGAATTAAGCAGAAAGACCTCGCAGAGGTGCTGGGAGTGACAGAGTCCTATATCTCGCAGATCATCAAAGGTAAGAGAGTTGCGAAAAAGTATCGCGACAAACTCATTGAGATAATTCAAAAAGGATTGCCGAAGAAGAAAAAATAATTTCATTGCTTTAAAGTAAGCATCGCTTGATGGAAACGGTTTATCACTTAGGGATTGCTTGGGAATGGGAATACGATTTTGATTTTGTGAACTTGATTGAGAGTAAATGCAAGGAAAAAGGAATATCTGTTTGTTTAATCAGTCCAGAAAATTTGAAGGATATTTACAATAGGGTAAAAAGCGGGGATATCAAGTTTTTGAGCTACTTTGATAGAGCATCTGATACAAATGAAAACTTCCTTGAGTTAAATGTATTAGTTGAACGCTCTGGCTCAAGAAGCATCAACAGATACGAAGATATGATTCGCGCGCTTGATAAAGCTAAAATGCATCTTGAACTTTTAAACATCGGTGTTAACTTACCTTTTACATTTATCCTTCCCCCACTTGATTATGATCCAGAATTGAAGTTAGGTGAAAAAGAGATAGAAAAAATTGGAACACCATTTGTCATAAAACCTTCCACGGAAACTGGAGGTGGATTCGGAGTTAAAATTGGGTATTCAATTCAAGATATAATTGAGGCAAGAAAAGAAATTCCATATGATAGCTATCTTGTTCAAGAGTTGATCAAACCAATTTATCTTGGTGATAAAAAAGCCTGGTTTAGGGCTTTTTATGTTCTTGAGGAAGTATTAATTTGTTGGTGGGATAATGAAGATAAAATTTACGAAATCGTTGAGCCAAATGAACTTGTTAAGTGGGGACTTGAGGAAATTAAAAATATCATGTTCAAAATTCATAAGGTTTGTAATCTTGATTTCTTCTCAAGCGAGATCGCATTGATCATTAAAGATGGCGATAAAAAATTTGTTGTGGTTGATTATGTCAATGAAATTCCGGATATGCGTCTGAAATCAAAAGCAATTGATGGGGTTCCAGATGAAATCGTTGAAAGAATTTCGGATAGAATAGCCAAGTTCGTTGCAAATTTAAAATAAAGGTGGAATTTTTTAAATTAAATTTAAGGCAAAAACATAGTTAAAACGCGAAAATGCTTCGTAGTTTGTATGTCAAAAATTACGCTTTGATAGAGGAGATACAGGTTGAGTTCAAGAGCGGGTTAAATATCATAACTGGAGAAACGGGTGCGGGTAAATCAATTTTAATTGATGCTCTTGGGTTGATCCTCGGTGAAAGGGCAAGTAGCGAAGTTGTAAGAAAAGGAGCAGATAAGACAGTGGTTGAGGGAGTTTTTTATGTAGGTGGAAATAAAAAGATCAAGAGAATTCTTGAGGAAAATGGAATTGAATTTTCTGATGATTTGATTTTGAGAAGAGAGGTTTCAATAAAAGGACAAAGCAGATGCTTCGCAAATGACACTCCAATTTCGCTCGCTGTAATGAAAGAAATTGGAAACCATCTCGTTGATTTACACGGGCAACACGAACATCAATCGCTTTTAAGAATTGAAACTCATATTGAACTCTTGGATGACTTCGGGGGATTGCTCGGGATGGTTGAAGAATTTAGGAAAGAGATCCACAAGTTGGAAAATCTTTATAAACAACTTGATGAACTGAAACAAAAAGAGAAACTACTGAAGGAAAAAAGAGAACTTTATGAATTTCAACTAAAAGAGATTGAAACAGTAAATCCACAAATTGGCGAAATAGAAGAGCTTGAAAGTGAGTTGAAACTGCTTGAGAATGCAGAAAAATTATATGAAGCAACCGCACAGATCTATTCGCTTCTTTATGGATCGGAAAAATCGGTGCACGATCTGATGGTTGTAGTTAGAAACCAACTTGAAGATTTGTCAACGATTGACAAGAGATTTCAATCTTATGTTGAAGAAGCGAGATCGGCGCAGGCAATAATTGATGAAATAACAAATTTCATTCAGAATTACAATTCAAGAATTGAATTTAACCCGGAGCGACTTGAATTCATCCGTGAAAGATTACATGCACTGAATAGGTTGAAGAAGAAATATGGTGGGGACATAGAGAAAGTGATTGAATATAGGGACAAAATAAAACAAGAGATTGAACTTGCTGAAAACTTTGAAGAAGAAATTTCAAAACTTGAAAAGAAAATAAATGAGCAAATAAAGGTTTGTTCAGAAATTGCCGAAAGATTATCTTCAAAAAGACGAGAGGTTGCGGAGATCGTAAGTGAAGCAATAGTTGGAGTTTTAGCAGAGCTTGGTATTGAAAATGCACGATTTGAGGTTAAAATAGAAAATCGTCCGAAGAAAAGTGGAAGATGCTATGTTAAGCTTGGCGATGAGTGTTATGAAACGACGAGTCGCGGAATTGATTTTGTTGAATTTTTTATTTCAACAAACATCGGTGAAGATCCGAAGCCTTTAGTGAAAGTTGCATCTGGTGGAGAGGTTTCAAGGATAATGCTTGCTTTAAAAAGCGTTCTTGCGAAATCCGAGCGTCTGCCGTTGTTGGTTTTTGATGAGATAGATACAGGGATAAGCGGAAGAATCGCTCAAAAAGTTGGACAAAGTTTGAAAAATCTATCAAAGTATCATCAGATAATCACAATTACACATCTTCCACAAATTGCAAGTTTAGCTGATACTCATTTCGTCGCTGAAAAAGTAATTCAAGATGGGAGAGCTGTAACGAAAATAAGAGAACTTGGAATTGAGGAGAGAATCCGTGAGATCGCAAAGCTTATGAGCGGTGAAGAGATAACTCAAGCATCTATTGAAAGTGCCAAAGAATTAATGGGATTAAAAAAATAAATTTTTATGCGAAATGGCTCTTAAAGTTTACAACTCATTGACAAGAAGAAAAGAAGAATTCATTCCCGAGGTTAAAGGTTTTGTCAGAATGTATGTCTGCGGGCCAACAGTTTACGCACATTCTCACCTTGGACATGCGAAAAGTTATGTTTCCTTTGATGTGATCGTGAGATATTTGAGATATCTTGGCTATAAAGTTAGATATGTTCAAAATATAACTGATGTTGGGCATTTAACTGACAACGCTGATCAAGGCGAAGACAAGATAATAGCACAGGCAAGAAAGGAACGGCTCGAGCCGATGGAACTCGTTGAAATTTATATGAGAAGTTATTTTGAAGATATGGATAAACTTGGAAATTTAAGACCTGATATTTCTCCACGAGCTACTGGACATATTCCAGAACAAATTGAACTCATTGAGATTTTGCTTGAAAAAGGCTATGCTTATGAAGTAAATGGTTCGGTTTATTTTGATGTTTTAAAATTTCCTGAATATGGTAAACTTTCCGGGAAAAGAATTGAAGATTTAATTGCTGGTGCAAGAGTTGAAGTTAGAAGTGAAAAGAAAAATCCGTTTGATTTTGCCCTTTGGAAAAAAGCAGAACCTGGACACATTATGAAATGGAAAAGCCCGTGGGGGATTGGTTATCCAGGCTGGCATATTGAATGCTCTGCAATGAGCATGAAATATCTCGGTGAAACATTTGACATTCATGGTGGTGGAATTGAAAATCAATTCCCGCATCACGAATCTGAAATAGCGCAAAGTGAATCTGCAACTGGAAAACCATTCGTCAGATATTGGCTACACAACAACATGGTTACGGTGAACGGAGTTAAAATGAGCAAATCGCTAGGAAATGTTGTTACATTGAAAGATGCATTTAAAAAATATCATCCACTAGTTATTAGATTTTTCATTCTATCAAGCCATTATAGAAGCCCCGTTGATTACAGCGATGAAGCACTTGAAGCAGCAAGCAAAGGGCTCGAAAAACTTCACAATACCGTTAAAATGTTAAGATACGAAATTTCAAAGTCTCAAACTGGAAAAGCTCACGAAATCAACCTTGAAGAATATAAACGAAGATTCATTGAAGCGATGGATGATGACTTTAATGTTCCAGTTGCAATTTCAGTTTTGTTTGATCTTTCAAGAGAGGTGAATCAAGTTTTAAACTCTGGTGAAATCTATTCTTCTGAATCCCTCCGCGAAATAGATAATTTTTACAGAGTATTTGGGGGCGATATTCTTGGATTGATCCCTGAAGAATTTGATGATAAAAAATCAGGTTCAAATATTGAAAGTCAATTGATTGAACTTTTAATCAAGATAAGAGCTAAGGCGAGGGCGGACAAAAATTGGGAGCTTGCCGACTGGGTGCGAAATGAGTTGAAAAATTTAGGCATCATACTTGAAGATAGAAAAGATGGGACAACCATATGGCGATATGTTGAAATGTAAATCTTTACTTGACTAAATATAAGTTGTTGATGAATTTCTAAAGACAAACGTATTGCCAAGCCTATTTGAAATTAGTTTAATCGTGAGCGAAAAAGAGGATAATGAATTAAAAAGATTTTGACTGGAGCTACTGTGCAAGGTTCAGTGAATCTGTAAAAATTTGGAGTAATATAATTGAAAAATATAGCAATGATATGTGTAAAGAAGCGGTTTGTTTTTAGAGAATGTTTCTTCTAAAAGAGGTGATGAGGTAGGTTTATTTGCAAATATGATGTTATACGAGTGTTATTTTAAAGCTGGCGTTCAAGATCTATGTGATGAAAAGTTCAAAATTGTAGAATAAGGCATAAAAAATTACAACAATCCTGAAATTCACAAATTTTGGAAAACGCTTAAAGTTAATTTAGAAGGGCAAGTCAAAGCCCGTTGGCATCTCCAGAGAAACGAAATTGTTAGAGTAAAAATCATAAAATTGGGGGAATTAGCGAGTTTTTTAATTTTTGTTTATTCACCGATCTTTGATTATTTTTAATATGAACTTGTTAACTAAATCCAAGTTTAGGACCTTGTCTACTTAAAAATAAATTGCCTATCTTAAATGATTAGATTCACAGAAGAGCGACTTCACAACCTATTTAAAAATTTTGAGAAAGCGAAGATTGCGGTCATTGGTGACATCATGCTTGACAGATATATTTGGGGGAATGTAAGTAGAATTTCTCCAGAAGCACCTGTGCCAGTCGTTGAGGTTGAAGATGAGGACTCAAAGCTCGGTGGAGCTGGAAATGTAGCAAACAATATAAAATCACTCGGCGCTTTTCCGTTATTAATTGGGGTCGTTGGGGATGACAGGGAAGGGGAGATACTTTTTGAATTAATGAGGGAACAGGGTTTCAATACAGGTGGTATTATAATTGATAGCTCAAGACCAACAACAGTGAAAACCAGGGTGATCGCTCATAATCAACATGTCGTCAGAATTGATAGGGAATCAAAGGAGCCGATTAATTACACAATCCAAGAGAGGATAAAAGAGATAATCCTTCAAAATGTCTATGAGATAAACGCAATAATTATAGAGGACTATAACAAGGGGGTGATTGTAAAAAATTTGATTCATGACTTGGTTGAAATTGCAAAAAGATTTGGAATTGTGATAACAGTTGATCCGAAATTTGACAATTTTTTTGAATTTAAAAATGTAACTGTGTTTAAGCCGAACAGAAAAGAGGTTGAAGATGCTCTCGGCGAGAAACTTGACACTGAAGATAAGATAATTGAAGCTGGTAAAACAATTCTTGAGAAATTGAAGTGCGAATATCTTTTATTAACACGAGGTGAGAAAGGAATGACGCTTTTTAATAAAAATGGTGAAATCAAACATATACCAACGAAAGCGAGAAAAGTCGCCGATGTTTCTGGTGCTGGTGATACTGTCATATCAACGCTAACAGTTGCGTTAGCTAGCGGTGCTGATATAATTGAATCGGCAACTCTTGCAAACTATGCAGCGGGGATAGTCGTTGAAGAAGTTGGTGTTGTGCCTGTTGATAGAGAAAAACTTTTTAAAGTAGCACTTCTTGATTCAAGAGGTGAATGGTGATGGGGAAAGTTGTAAGCGTAGATGAAATAGTAAAGATAAAAAATGAACTTAAAAGCCAGGGAAAGAAAATTGTCTTCACAAATGGTTGTTTTGATATTTTGCATAGAGGACATGTTGAATATCTTGCGAAAGCAAAAGAGCTTGGAGATGTTTTAATAGTAGGATTAAATAGCGATTCATCAGTTAAACAAATAAAGGGTGAAGAAAGGCCAATAGTTCCACAGGATGACAGGGCATTTATACTTTCAAATTTGGCTTTTGTTGATTATGTCGTGATTTTTGACGAACCTACACCTTATAATCTAATTTCTAAAATTATTCCTGATATCCTCGTCAAGGGAAGTGATTGGTCTATGGAAAATGTCGTCGGTAGAGAAATTGTTGAAGCAAATGGGGGTCGCGTTGTTTTGATAGAACTTACTCCGAATAGATCAACAACTAACATAATTAAAACTATCGTTGAACGATTCTGCAAGCGATGAAGAGGTTTCTGAAAAAATTTTTTAAAGCAACATTTTACTTTTTCGCCTTACTTTTTATTCTGATTTCAATTGTTTTGATAATTTCGCAAACGGAAAAATTTAGAAGTATCCTTCATAGCAAAGTTGAATCGGAGTTAAAGAAACTTTTTGGAGAAGAAATCCATCTCGGCAAGTTCTATGGTAATATATTTACAGGTTTTGGTGTAGATGGCTTTCATATCAAGATAGATGGAAAAACTTTCATTAAAGCGTTGGGTCTTGAACTGAAATATAATCCTATTGGTTTGATAAAAGGTGGGTACTCGTTTCGTGAACTAATTCTTTATAAGCCAGAAGTTTACTTGATCAGGGGGAAAGATGGTAAATGGAACTTTCAAAAGGTTTTTAAGCCCGGAGAAAAAAGGGAAGGCGTGGCTTTTTCTTTCTCTTGTGAGAAACTTGTAATTGATGATGGCAAGTTTGCTTTATTTGATTCTATCAACACCGATAGATCACGGCTTGCGGATAGTTTAAATTGCATTAATTATCACAATTTCGTGGTTCATGATATAAATGCCGTTTTAAGTGGTAGATATTCATCTGAAAAAATTGATTTGAGGAAGATAAATTTATCATTTGTAGTTGACACTGGTAAATTCACAGCGAAAATAAATGGCAAAATTTACGCCGATAAAAACAGATTAAAAGCTGAAGATTTTGATATAACAACAGGGAATAGCAAGGTCAAATTTGATTTCACAGCTGTAACAAGAGATAATCTCTTTAAACTAAATATAGAATCACTTGAAAAAGTTTTAATGAATCTTTCTCTTCGTGCTGATAGTTTTAGTTTTGCTGAGTTGACAAAATTTATCCCATATGTTCATTTTCTCTCTGGTTCTCCATCTGTTGAAATTGATGCTGTCGGGACACTTGAATCACTTAAAGTGAAAGGAATAAAAATAAAAATTTATGACTCGGATATCTTTGTAAGTGGTGAGTTGAAAAATATAATAAGATTTCCCGAATTTCAAATCAACGCAGATGTCAGTAATACAAAAATTAAAATTTCGGATATAAGTAAGTTTGTCACCCTTGTTAGGCTTCCGACATTCGGAGCTGAATATGTTGATGTAGAGGGGCAGTATATTGGACATCCACTTGAATTCAATTCTAAATTAAATTTAAAACTTGGAGCCTCGTCCATAGATCTTGAGGGGAATTTCAAAATAAAAGATAACTTGGCATATAACTTAACTTTCAATGTCTCCGGCTTGAATCCTTATGATATTTTTGAAGAGGAAAATTTAAATGGGATACTAAATTTCTCGGGCAATTTGACTGGAGAAGGTGTTAAATTTGAAACAATGTCCTCAAGGGCAACTCTAAACATCGGGGAATCCTTGATAAATAAAGTTTTGATACCAAAGTCAAGCTTCTGGATTGAATTAAAAAATAGCGAGTTAAATGGTAGCTTTGTCTCTGTTTCTGAGGGGTTTAAAGGAGTTATTGATTTAAACTTAAAAAAATTGCACGAAAACGAATATCAACTTAGTTTAAGTGGTTCATTATCTGAACTTGATATATCGCAGATAAGGATTGATAAACCACATTTTTTGAGAAGTTATATCTCTGGTGATTTTAATGCAAATGTTTTGTTTGGAAAAGTTAGCAGAATGGAATTTTTCGCTCAGCTTAATCCATCTTTATTTGGGAATTATAAAATTAGTCGCCTCAGATTAAGTGCAAAATATATTGATGATGTTAAGAAATATCTACTTGTCCAGTCAAACATGTTTGATTTAAATTTTGAAGGTGAATTTGATTTTGCCTCTTTAGCTAAATCTATGATCTACGCACTTGGAACGGTAAGCGGAAACCTTAAAGAGAAACTTAACTTCTCAACATATGAAAAGTTCAACTTTGCTGAAATAAAAAATCCTGTTTACGCTGAGTATAAGTTAAAGCTTAAAAATTTAACCCCAATTTCGCTTTTCTCAATTGGACAACTCTTTCAATCTGTTGGAAATATAAATGGTGTTTTCCTTGCTGATTCACAAGGATTTTACTTTTACAGCGATGCTAGCTTAAAGCAAATAAGGTATACAAATTACGAAAGAAACAAAATTGATACATTTGAAGCACGATCATTTAATGGCTCAATTGAGATAAGTTATAATCGTAATCTTCGGTTTAGGGTAAGAGGCGATTTAAATGGATTTGTTTCAAGTTGGTTTGAATTAAGTGATGTTAAATTAAACTTGAACTATGATGAACCGGAGTTATATGCTGAAGTCTCAAGCGTTGGAGATAAGTGGAAATTTGAATCTGTTTCCGTTGCTCAATTTAGTCCCGAAGTGAACAGGTATATCTTGAAGATGTTTAACGCTGATATTCACGATAATAAAATTTATTTAATTGATGAAATTGAAATCTTCCAAACGAAAAGCAGTGTTATAATTAATCCTTCCTCTTTGACTTTCAATGATCAAGAAGTTTACATTGCTGGATTTATTGACAAAGAGACGCAGCAACTGAGGGTTTGGGGTGAAAATATAAAGCTTAACAAAATTTTCCTTAAAGGAAGTGAATTTCAGGGAAATGTTAATTTTTCAATATCTGTTTACGGAACGCACGATAAACCAAATTCGGAAATTGAAGTTTTTATTGATGACTTAAGATATAAAGATGTGCAAGCGGGGAAATTGCAATGTTTTGGTAAGATTGAAAACGATATGATAAGATTAAATTCTATGTTAGTGGCAACAGCTGGTGATTTAAGTTATAACGCGATGGATATATCAATTTCGTTTCCTATGTGGATTAGTCCTGATGTAAGGACGAAATATCAAGAACCATATATCTCTGGAAAGATAAGATTTTTAAGATTTCCTATTGCAATTTTTGAGACCGTCATAGGTGAAATTTCGGATTTGAAAGGTGATGTAACTGCGGACATTGATTTGAGTGGGACTTTTGATAAACCAAATTTCAGGGGTAAGTTTTCGCTCCAAAATTGTATATTTAAGTTCAATCAAAACAGCAAATACTATCTTGTTTACGGAACCGGGAGAGTTGATTCAAATGTAATTTACTTTGAGGATTTTAATCTGTGGAATAATCCAGATGATTATCGTGATGGCGAAGTTCAAATTAAAGGTAGAGTTTACCTTGATAGGTTTGCGATCGCAAGTGGTGAGTTTAACATCAACGGCAGGCTGCTTTTGATGGATAAAGAAGGATTCGGAAGCACAGGATTGTATGGACGAGTTATTGCCGAAACAGGGAAAAATGGATTAGTTTTAAAAGTTGATACAACTGGTCTTTATCTCAATGGCGAGGTTTTGCTTTCCGATGTTAATTTGAATTACTTCCCGAGGCATGCTGGTGGTATGATGCAAAGCACAGGTTTTGAATATGTTTATGTGAGCCCAATGGACACGATAAGAAAAGAAGAAATCGCAACAGAAGAATTGGTTTATCTTGATATCCCTGTTAGAAAAAACGATGGTGTTCAGAATGAAACAACGAAAAAAAATGGCGCCTTTTCAGAATTAAATTACGATTTAAAGATCTCAACTTTAAAGGACGCGAAATTAAATGTTATTCTTAACGCGCAGACTGGCGAAGAATTTTACGCTGAATTTACAGGAAACTTAAATCTCAGACATTATTCAGGTTCAACAATTGCTTATGGCGAGATAAATATACTTGATAGGTCTTATTATAACTTTTTCAGGAGATTCAATGCAACTGGCAAATTAAAATTCACAGGTAACCTTGAAAATCCAGAAATTGATATAATTGCAAATTATACTGGAACACATACTGTATTAACAGATACATTAAGCGCTGGGAAAGTTGAAACAATACTTGTCCAACTTTTGATAAGTGGAACATTATCAAGACCGATTGTAAAAATTCAAATGTTCGTTGACGGCGAAGATTATCAAAAGGTTTATCCGCATGGTGAAGTTGAGTCGGACGCGATTTCATTCCTCGTTACTGGTAGGTTCAAGGATGAGCTTACAAGAGGCGAAGTTACAATGTTTACAGAAAATTTGTGGTCCTCAACTGGAGCAGGACTTTTAAGTAATGTCGTTTCTGGGGTTATGACAGATATTTTAAGAGATGTTCTTGGTGGAGTTATAACAAGCACTGAAATTGGATATTACGGTGGATTTAGAGGACTTAGAATAACTGGGAATATCGGGGGTGCAATTGTTCAAATCGGAGGAGATATTTTCACAGATATTTCGCGATCCGTTGTTGTTGTGCAATATCCTCTTTTGAGAAAATTTTTAGGTGGAAGCTTGACAGTTGAATATCAGAGGAAACCCGTTCAGTTTTATCAAGAAAAGGAAATTTTAAACAAACTTGGACTTTATTACAGGATAAGGCTATGAAGAAAAGACCTGAAATTTCAGAGATCAAGGAGAGAATTCTAAAGTTTCTTAGAAAAAGAGAAAGAAGAGCATTCAAGGCTAAGGAAATAGCTAAAAAGTTGGATTTGATGGAAGAGTATGAGAGTGGGATTATAAAACAGGTTTTAATGGAAATGGTGGAACGCAACGAGATTGTGAAGTTGCCAAGAAATAGGTTTAAGTTTAAACCAAATCCCAAAATTTTCATCGGACGATTAACAGTAAATCCGAACGGTTATGGGTTCGTGGAAGTTGAAGACGCACAAAAAGAAATAAAAGAAATTTTTATCCCACCGAGATTTATCCACACTGCAATTGATGGGGATAAAGTGGCGGTTTCCATTGTTGAGAGAAGAAAAGGAGAACTTCCAATAGGGGAAGTAGTTGATATAATTGAGCGGGGACGAAAATCTATCACCGGTGTTCTTTCAAAAAAGAAGGGAATCTATTTTGTTGTTCCAGATGATAAACATTTGATCCGTGATTTTTACATAAATGAAAAAAATGTCAAGAAATTTAATGCAAAGGTTGGAGATAAAGTTGTAATTGAGCTCGTTGATTGGATTGATGAAGGATTTGCCCCAGAAGGTAGGATTATTGAGGTATTAGGGCGAGCAGGTGAAAATGATGCTGAAATTTTGGCAATAGCCAGAAATTACGATTTTTCCGCTCGTTTTCCTGATGAAGTTCTTGAAGAGGCTGAGAAAATCCCAGATGAGATCCCAGAGATTGAATATAAAAAACGACTTGACCTAAGAAATTTAATTTGTTTTACGATAGATCCAGAAGATGCAAAAGATTTTGATGACGCTGTTTCGCTTGAAATTTTACCAGATGGGAAATATAAACTCGGTGTTCATATTGCTGATGTGAGCTATTATGTTAAGGAAGGGAGCAAAATTGATCTTGAAGCACTTAACAGAGGAACGAGCGTTTATTTGGTTGATAGAGTTATCCCAATGCTACCTGAAAAGTTATCTAACAATGTCTGCAGTTTAAACCCAAATGTTGATCGTCTTGCTTATTCCGTTTTTATGATCGTTAATTCAAAAGGTGTTGTTGAAGATTATTCTTTCCACAAGAGCATCATAAGAAGCAAGCGAAGGTTCACTTATGAAGAAGTTCAAGAAATAATTGAAACGGGCGTTGGTGATTATGCTGATATAATACTTCAAATGCATAAATTGAGCCAAATTCTCTTAAAGAAACGAATTCGCGAAGGTAGCATTGATTTTGAAACGCCAGAGGTTAAATTTAAACTTGATGAAAATGGAAATCCTCTTGAGATCGTTAAGAAGGTTCGCCTTGATAGCCATAGATTGATTGAGGAATTTATGCTTCTTGCAAATCAGACGGTTGCAAAACATGTCGGTAAGATGAACAAGAAAAATCGCAAGTATCCGTTTATTTATAGAGTTCATGATCTGCCAGATCCTGCCAAGTTAAAAAATCTTGCTGAGTTCGTAAGAAAGCTCGGTTTTGAATTTGAAATTGATTCAAAGCCACTTTCTAAATCAATTCAAAAATTGCTTGCTCAGGTTAAAGGCACTGAATATGAGTATCTTGTTAATGACATTGCAATAAGATCAATGGCAAAGGCAGTTTATTCGGAGAAAAACATCGGACACTTTGGTCTTGGTTTTAAATACTACACTCATTTCACATCGCCGATAAGAAGATATCCAGATCTTGTCGTTCATCGGCTTCTTTGTGAGTACACGAAAAAAGATGTAGATGAAAAAAGATTGAATGAAATAGCGAAGAAATTACCGCAGATTTGCAAACACTCATCTGAAATGGAGATAAAAGCAATGGAAGCAGAGAGAGAATCAGTTAAATTGAAACAAATTGAGTATATGAAAGAGCATATCGGCAAGGTATTTGACGGAATTATTTCAGGTGTCGTTGAATTTGGTCTTTTCGTTGAAATAAATGATATTCTTGTTGAAGGGCTTGTTAAAGTTAGGGATTTGACGGATGATTATTATATCTACGACGAAACTCAATATGCTTTGATAGGTAAGTATACAAAGAAAATCTATCGCCTCGGGGATAAAGTTAAAGTTCGTGTCACAAGAGTTGACGAAATCGCAAGGGAAATTGATTTCATCCTTCTTGGTAAAATATCAAGATGAAATTTGAATGAGCAGAATTTACATCGGGACATCGGGTTATTACTACAAGCATTGGGTAGGGAAATTTTACCCGGAAAAACTAATCAAAGATAAATGGCTTGAGTATTACTCAAGAGTGTTTGACACGGTTGAATTAAATACAACTTTTTATCATCTCCCGAGAGCCAAGACAATTGAAGGTTGGATAAAAAGGACGCCTCTTTACTTCGTATTCTCTGCGAAGGTTCATCAAGTTATAACTCACATAAAAAAATTAAAAAATGTGCGAAGCGATTTTTATGGATTTATGAAGATTATAAAGCCGTTAAGAGTTTACAATCGTCTTGGATGCATTCTTCATCAATTTCCACCTACGCTTGAATATGACACATCTCTTTTAAGTGATTATATCTCTTTGCTTCCGAGGGGATATAAGCATGTTTTTGAGTTCAGAAATGTTGAGTTTTTTAACGATACAATTTTTCTTATTTTGAAGGAAAATAATATCGCTTTATGTATCTCTCACATGCGCGAAATTTTTACGCCTCCCGTTTCCACTGCGAATTTCGTTTACTTTAGATTTCACGGTCCTGAGGAAAGATACCGATCAGCTTACGACGATGAACAAATAGAAAGTTTTGCGAGATTGATATGGAACTTTTTAGTGGAAGATAAAGAAGTTTTTGTTTATTTTAATAACGATTTCAACGCTTATGCGGTTGAGAACGCTCTAAATTTAAAAAGGAAAATCTCAAAATTTATCAATTCAAAACAAATTGAGGGAAAAAATGAGAGCAATTAAAGCATTACTACTGATCCTGATCCCTGCTATGACGATGTTTTCTCAAATAACGGTTGATAATTTCCTCACAGATGATGCGAAGAAAGCTATGAATTATATTACTGAAGATTATATCAGAGCGAATGTTCAATTTTTATCACATGACTTGCTTGAAGGAAGAGGCACAGGTTCAAGGGGCGAACTTCTCGCGGCGACATATATCGCGACACAGTTTAAACTTATGGGGCTTGAACCAGGCGGAGATAAAGGTTCATATTTTCAAATGGTCCCACTTTCTGGGATAACTACTTATCCAGACAAAGAAATGGTTGTAAAGGGAAAAGGTAGGACAATAAGGTTCAAGTATTATGATGATTTTATAGCCGTTTCAGGTGTTAAGAAAGATTTTGTGTCAATAAAAGATGCGAGTATTGTATTTGTGGGTTATGGGATAGTTGCTCCTGAACAAAATTGGGATGATTATAAAGGTGTTGATGTTTCGGGAAAGATATTGCTTATGTTAAATGATGATCCACCCGCGACTCCGGAAGAACCAAATCTTTTCGGTGGCAAAGCAAGAACTTATTATGGTAGATGGACTTACAAATATGAAATTGCCGCTAAAAAAGGAGCTCTTGGAGCGATAATAATTCATACCACCCCATCTGCTGGTTATGGCTGGAATGTCGTGCAAACTTCATGGTCTGGTGAAGAATTTGAACTCGCAAATGATACTGAACCAAGGATCTTGCTTAAAGGTTGGCTTACTGAAGATGCAACCAAAAAATTACTTGCACTTGCAGGGCAAAATCTGGATGAACTTGTGAAAATGGCGCAAACAAGGCAGTTTAAACCTGTTGATCTTGGTTTAAAACTCTCGCTGAACATGAAGGTTAAGGTTAGGGAAATCATTTCACAAAATGTTATTGGTGTTCTGCGTGGCGGAGATGAGAAATTGAAAGATGAATACATAATCATCACATCGCATCATGACCATCTCGGAATTGGTAAACCAGTTAATGGTGATTCAATTTACAATGGAGCGCTTGACAATGCTTCGGGTGTTTCTGCTTTGCTTTCAATTGCTAAAGCGTTTTCGGAGTTGAAAGTTAAACCGCGCAGATCTATTATGTTCGTTGCAGTAACTGCCGAGGAAGCAGGACTTCTTGGTTCAAAATATTTCGCCCAAAATCCACCAGTTCCGCCAGTTAAAATGGTGGCTAACTTGAATGTAGATGGAATTAACATTTGGGGTAAAACGAAAGATGTTATTTTAATTGGGATGGAAAAGAGCACGATTGGTGAAATAGTAAGTGAAATAGCAAGTAAATATCAAGGTAGATATGTAAAGCCAGATCAATTCCCAGAGCTCGGTATGTTTTATAGATCGGATCAGTTTAATTTCGCTAAAATAGGAGTTCCAGCCATATATTTTGATAATGGAGTTGAATACATTAACAAGCCGGAAGATTATGGCAGAAAGGTTGTTGAAGAATATATTGCAAAACATTATCATCAGCCAAGCGACGAATACAATGATTCATGGGTTTTAGATGGAGCAGTTGAAGATGCGAAACTTGTTTTTCTTACAGCTTATTATCTTGCAAATGCGGATAAGAAGCCGGAATGGAAACCAGATAGCGAGTTTAGGTTGATAAGAGAACAAATGATGAGATGAAGGTCTTGGGGGCGCTTTATAGCGTCCCCTTTTTGTCATAAAAAGGTTTAAAGTAAAAGTGAAAAATTACATAGAGTATATCGCTTTTAAATTTTTCGTTTTTCTTGCTCGTCTTTTACCTTTGCGAGTTTTGCAACGATTGGGGAGATCGTTTGGAATCTTTGCATATTATTTTCTTCCATATAGAAAGAAAGTTGCTTTTGAAAACTTAAAAAACTCCTTTCCAGACAAGAGCGAAAGCGAGATCCGACGAATTTTAAAAATGGCATATGTGAATTTTTTCATAACTCTTTTTGAGTTTGTAAGCTTCCAAAAATTAAAGCCAGAAGATCTCAAAGATTTGGTTAGAATGGAAAACTTTAATTATGTCACTGAGGCATTAAGTGAAGGGCGTGGTTTGATTTTAATGTCTGGACATTTTGGAAATTGGGAGTTAAGCGCTATCGTTTTGGGTATTGAAATTAACAAACCACTAAACATAATAGTTAAAACACAAAGGAACAAGCTCGTTGATAATGAAATAAACAAATGGAGATGTAAGTTTGGAAATAGAGTTATACCAATGGAAAAAGCCTACAGAGAATCATTAAGAGTTTTATCAACCGGTGGGGTGGTTGCACTCCTTGCGGATCAAAGCGCACCTAAGGAAGGGCTTTTTGTAAACTTTTTAGGTAGACCTGCTTCAACATTTGCAGGTCCAGCGGTTATGTCCTTGCGAACTGGCGCTCCGATTGTGATGGGTTTTTCAATAAGAGAGAAAAATTTTAAATATCGTTTCGTCTTTGAAAAAGTTGATTTTAAACCGTCCGAAGATGAAAATGAAAACATAATTAAATTAACTCAACTTCACACAACAATTTTAGAAAAATATGTGCGTCAATATCCAGATCATTGGCTTTGGTTTCATAGACGATGGAAACATAGCCCACCACAAAGTTTTCAATCCGAATGAATATAGATATTAAAAACTGGAAAAAGATCCTGATAATTCAAACTGCATTTATCGGTGATGTGGTGCTTGCGCTTCCACTTTTGCAAGTTTTGCGTAGGAAATTGCCTAATGCTGAAATTGATTTCATGCTTATACCTAAAACTGCTGAACTTTTAAAAAATCATCCAGATGTCAATGAAGTAATAGTTTTTGACAAGAAAAATAAAGATAGGGGATTGAGCGGAATCTTTAAATTGGCTAAAAAGGTAGCTTTAAAAAGATATGATGTTGTGTTCATATTACAAAGACATTTTAGAAGCGCTTTGATTCCTTTTTTAGCGAAGATTAAAATTCGCGTCGGATTTAACAAAAGTGCCTTTAAATTTCTTTATACTCACATAGTCAAATATGAGAAGATCCACGAGATTGAAAGAAACCTTTCATTGCTCAAACCGTTTGGCATAGAAACAAGCAGGAAAGAGCTTCCGAATCTTTATCCATCTGATGATGAAAAACTTTATGTTGATCAACTTCTTTCTGGAGTTAACTCAAAAATCATCAGTATTGCGCCAGGTTCTGTGTGGGAGACAAAAAGATGGTTGAAAGAAAAATTTGCAGAGCTTGCGAAACTTCTTTCGGATGATGGATTTGTAATTGCTCTCGTTGGAGGTGTTGAGGATTTCAAACTATGTGAGGAAATAAAAACTATGAGCGATGCGAAGAATGTTATAAATTTTTGTGGGAAGCTAAGTTTGCTTCAGACAGCTGAACTAATTCGTCGTTCTGTGCTCCTTGTTTCAAATGATTCTGCACCAATGCACATTGCAGTTGCAATGCGAACGCCGGTGGTTGCTATATTTGGCTCAACTGTGCCTGAATTTGGATTTTATCCATATGGTGAAAAAGATAGAGTTGTGCAAGTTGAAAATCTATATTGTAGACCTTGTGGAACTCACGGGAGAAAAAAATGTCCTGAAGGACATTTCAAGTGTATGAAGTTAATTGATTCAGAGAGAGTTTATCTTGAGGTCAAGAGTTTAATCCAAGAAATTGAATAATTTTTTCTGTTGCTCCAAGGTTTGAGGAAACAAGCTCAAATGATCTTTTGCCAGATTCAGTTCTAAGTTTTTCGTCCGAAAGTAATTTTCTTAGAGTTTTATAAAATTCTTTTTTGTCTTTTACGATGAAGCCACCTCCAATTTTTGCGAGATTTTGCGCCTCTGGCGAGTTGTTTATCTTCGGACCGTATATCACTGGAATCCCATAAGTGGCAGGTTCAAGCACATTGTGGATCCCCTGCTTAAAGCTCCCTCCAACATATGCAACATCAGCATAAGCGTAAAGCGACATAAGATAACCAACAGCATCAACTATTATAACTTTTTGATCAGTGTAATTTTCAATCGCAGAAAACCTAATAAAAGAAATTTTGTCTGCAAGTTCTTCTTCTATTTTTCTAATGTTTTCTTCGGTAGGTTCGTGTGGAACTATAATTGTTAAAAGTTTTGGCTCATATTTCTGAATTTTTACGATCGTCGGTATTATGATTTTTTCGTCATCTTCCCAACTGCTTCCGACGACAAAAATTTTCTTCTTCTCGTCATTTTTTGTCTTTGTTACATTGCTTGGAAGAGATGCTTTTTTCTTGGATTCTTTACTTCTGATGAAAACCTGATCATATCTTGTGTCGCCAGTTGAAAATATCTTCGGTTTCTTTAGTTTTAATTTTGAAATGTTTTTTTCGTCGTTCTTTGAGATCAAAAAGATATAATCGCATAACTCATAGAATGTGCTATAGAAAAATCGTTGTGGAAACGATGTCTTTTTCTCATTAACAATTGCGTTTGCTATGCATATCGTGAAATTGTTTTTTCGTGCCATATGGATATGGTTTGGCCAGATGTCGTACTTCATTAGAAAAAGATAAGTTTTATGAGATTTTATTAGGTTTGTGAATTTTTTAGCGTTGAAGATTGAGTCAAAAGGGATGTAAGAGATCACATCTGCAAGTGGATAGTTTTTTGAATGTTCATATCCGGATGGAGAAAAGAAGGTTACGATTATATTTGGGTTAATTTTTTCTCTAATTTTTGCTATCAATGGTTTAGCCTGTTCAAATTCACCAAGTGATGAGGAATGAAACCAAAATGTTGGTTTTTGTGGGTTGAATTTTTGCTTTATTTTTAATTCAAGATTTTTGAAGAGATCTTTTCGCCCTTCTATGCCCTTTTTTGCTTTTTTATTCAGATGCCCGAGAATGTGAAAAGCGACGAAAAGAATCGGGATAAGAAATAAGTTGTAAAAAATCAGCGTTAGAATCAGATTAAATTTCTTCATTATGGTATGTTTATTTTTTTGAAAGCCATATCTCTGGGTTTTGTTGTTGTCGTTCATACCATATTTCAAAATGAACAATTGAACCTTCAATTGAATCCCCGCTTCTGCCTATGACCTGTCCTGACTTTACTGTTTCGCCTTCGTTGACAAATATATCTGATAAGTTAGCATAAACTGTTCTAAAACCACCGTCGTGTGTTATGATGATTATATTTTCAAAACTCGGTAGCCAAAAAATTTTTGAAACGATTCCGTCTGCGACTGCTTTAACCGGGCTATTTTCTGGAACTGCAATATCAACACCATAATTTAGCGTAATAGTTTTAAGGGTAGGGTGTATTTGCTCCCCGAAACGAGATATTATCTTTCCATTATCTACGGGCCATGGAAGTTTACCTCGTAGTTTAGCGAAGTTTCCTTCTATTTTTGGAATTTCTACATCTGTTTTCTTCTGTTCAAGTTTTCTTTTCCTTTCTTCTTCAATTAGTTTTGCGATAACAGTTTCAAGCTCCTTAATTGCTTTTTTCCTCCGTTCAAGTTGTATTTGCAAATTTTGTTTATCTTTCCTTATCTTCGCAAGGATTTCTCTTTTTTCTCTTATGCTTGCCTGAAGATTAAGTTCTTCTTTTTCTTTCTGATTGACCAGATCCTTTTGTTTTGATAAGACAGATTCAAGTTCATTTTTTTGTTCTTTTAACTTCGTATGTAATGCGTAGATGGAGTCAATTGTCTTTTTTCTGTATTCTGTAAATTTTTTAAGGTAAACAGTTCGCGTCAACATTTGATTAATTGATTTTGCGGTTAAAATCAATTCAAGATCGTGAGTTCTGCCCCGTTTGTAAAGTGCCCTGACATATTTAGCATACTGCTCTTTTAAGGTTTGGATTTCGCTTTCGGATTTGTAAATTTCGGTCTGAAGCTGATGGATCTGTTGTTCGTTTTCTTTGATTTGTTTTTTCAATTCAGCAATTAATCGTCTCAAGAGATTATCTTTCCTTTCGTAATCATCTATTAATTCCAGTGTGATCTTTTCTTCTCTTTGTGCTTGTTTAATTTTGTTTTCAAAAATCTCTATCTCTTTGCGAAGGCGATTTAACTCTTCTCTTTTTTGCTTTATTTTATCCTGCGAGTTTTGCTCAGTGGTTGTGAGAAAAATTAGCAATAAACTTAAAATCCAAACTCTTTCCATCGTTGAGTGATACTTTCTTTGACTTTTTCATCCATTTTTATAACTTCAAGCCACGGCTTGTGATGTCCTTCTTCTTCAAATTTTCTCGTGCAATCAATTGCCATTCGGCGACCAAAATAGGGAAGAACGCGATAATTTAAATTTCTCTCGTCAAAAAATATATCTCTCTCGGGATCAAATCTCGTAAATATCCCCCACACAAGTTCAGTTTTATCGTGGATGTTAACCTCTTCATCTACAATGAACATAATTCTGATCTTTCTACCGATGTCAAGATTCCATATTTCTCTTGCTATCTCTCTGGCTTTAAATGGTTTATCTTTTTTGATTTTTATTACAAGAATTCCATCAACTGGTCTTAATTCATCAATGATCTCGCTTTTACCTTTCAATTCAGGTATATCAATTTTCTCTATCTCAAACGGTTGTCTTTCTTTTTTAGGGGTTGCATCAATTCCAAGTTTTGAACCGTGGTCCGTT
Organism: Candidatus Kryptonium sp.; assembly: GCA_025060635.1. NCBI lineage: Bacteria > Pseudomonadati > Candidatus Kryptoniota > Candidatus Kryptonium > Candidatus Kryptonium sp. The sequence continues at coordinate 113,902 of JANXBN010000003.1, forward strand.
GTTGGTCCTGCGACATCAAGTGTATCAGTGTGGGCATCTCTTACGAAGATCAAATCTTGTGAAAAGTCAACCCATTTTAAAATTTCAATTGCGACATCTTTTAGGTTTTCTGGATTTATGTTTTTGTCAACAGCTATCAAAATTTTAGTTAAAGAAAGTTGTCCAAGTCCCCAAACTCCCATCATTGCTTTAACTGCTTGTCGTGGGAAGTAGCTCTCAACAGATAAAATGCCCAAGTTATGGAAGCCAGCTTCTTCACTTATATACATCTTTTCTATTTCGGGAAGTTGCATTTTTATGATGGGGAAGAAAATTTCAGATATTGCTTTTCCAATCCAAGTATCTTCCATCGGAGGTTTTCCAACTATTGTTGCTGGGTAAATCGCATCTTTTCTATGAGTGATTGCAGTGACATGCAAAACGGGAAATGGTTCAGAAAGTGAATAATATCCGAAATGATCACCAAACGGACCTTCAGTCCTGCGTTCAAATGGATAAGCATAACCTTCAATTATAAATTCAGCGTTTGCCGGAACTAATATTGGGATTGTTTTCGCTTTTACAAGACGAATTTTTTCATTAAGAAGATATGAGGCAAACATAAGTTCATCAAGATTAGGTGGTAGAGGGACGATTGCAGAAAAGATTAGCGCTGGATGTCCGCCAATTGCGATGGCTACAGGAAGTGGTTTGTTAAGTTTTTCAGCTTTCCAATAGTGATAAGCTCCTGTTTTATGGCTTTGCCAATGAAGCCCTGCGGTTTTTTCGTCATAAAGTTGAATTCTATACATCCCAACATTTCTTTTTCCCGTTTCTGGATCGTGAGTTATAACAAGTGGTAACGTGATGAACTTGCCTCCATCTTTAGGCCAGCATTTCAGCACAGGAATTTCAAAAAGGTTGGGATTAAGATTTACCACTTCTTGAACAGGCGCGTTTTTAACAACTTTAGGTTTTAACGCTTTGAAAAGTTTAAAGAAATATCTTCTATTTTTGTAAATGTTTTTAGGCGTAGGTTTTTCAGTTAGAAATTCAACAAGCCATTTGAAAGTTTCCGCAGGTTCATTTTTGATTGCAAGCTTAACTCTCTCGTATGTTCCAAGTAGATTTATCGTTACGGGAAACTTACTATCTTTAACGTTTTTAAATAAAAGAGCCGGACCGCTTGATTTTACAACCCTGTCTGCGATCTCGGTAATTTCAAGCTCTGTGGAAACTTCAGCGTTAATTTCTTTAAGTTCGTTTCTTTCCCTTAAAATCTTCAGGAAACTTCTTAAATCTTGAGCCAATGCGATGAAATTTTTTGTTTGTAAAATTTTTAGTATAATTTAACAAAATTCAGATGGGCTTACAAACAAAAAATTACTTTGTAATGTCAGCTGCACTTTTCACGGGCTTTCCGGGATTTATCGGGGCGAGGTTGATAAAAAGACTGTTTGATTATAGGCGGGATATAGAGAGGTTTTATCTTATTGTTCAGGAAAAGTATCTTTCTCTTGCGAATGAGACGATCAAAAAAATTCTCACAGAATTTCCGTCAATGTCAAAAGCATTTCAAGTTATAATAGGTGATATCACTCTACCAAATCTTGGAATTGAAAGTCCAGAGAAGATTAAAGATGAAATAACGGAATGTTTTCATCTTGCAGCTGTTTATGATCTTGCTGTTCCTTTTGAGGTGGGTTACCGAGTAAATGTTTTGGGGACTGAAAATGTTGTTAATTTTTTGAAAAATTGTCCCAATTTGCGAAAATTTAACTATGTAAGCACAGCTTATGTTTCCGGTCTTGCGACTGGAGTTTTTAGTGAAGATGATTTTGACCTCGGACAGGGTTTTAAAAATTTTTATGAGCAGACGAAATTTCTCGCTGAAAAAGTTGTGAGAGAAAATCAGAAGTTTATTCCCACGACGATTTATAGACCAGGGATAGTTGTTGGTGATTCAAAAACTGGTGAAACCGCTAAATTTGATGGACCTTATTATGTCATTCTTTTGATGCTAAAGCTCCCAAACTATTCCCCGTTTCCTAAAGTTGGATCGGGTGAGGCAGAAGTTAACATTGTTCCTGTGGATTATGTGGTTGATTCAATTGCTTATTTGAGTGGACTTGATGAGACAGTTGGAAAAGTTTTTCATCTTACAGATCCGAGACCACACAAGGTTTTTGAGTTGGTTCAAATTTTCGCTGAACGGCTTGGAAAAAGTTTTATTTATTTCCGCATTTCACCCCAAACAATGAAAAAGTTGATGAAACCTCAATTCTTGCAAAGAGTTGTTGGTATTCCTGTGCAGTTGATTGATTACTTTGATCATCATATTCATTATGATTGTAGTTTTACAACTTCAATTTTAGAGCGAGGTTATATAAGGTGTCCAGATTTGCTTGATTATGTTGATGTCATGATTGAGTTCGTTCGTAGGAATAAAGGTAGGATTGCAAGACGGGGCTTAAGTTAAGGTAATTTTTGAGTTTAAATTCAAAAGGTTTTAAATTTAATCTGCACAAATTAAAAACAAAACCAAAAAGAACATGGCACATATAAAATTTGGAACTGATGGTTGGAGAGGTATAATTGCCAAAGATTTCACATTTGAGAATTTAACGAAGGTTGCAATTGCAACCGCCAAATTTTATAAAAGACATAAAAAAGCTAAAAACGGACTTGTCATAGGATATGACACAAGATTTCTCTCACGAGAGTTTGCTGAACATGTTGCAACCGTGATATCGAATTTTGGAATAAAGGTTTTACTGTCCGACGGATATTGCCCAACGCCTGCAGTTTCATTAGCAATTCCAAAATTTAATTGTGCTGGAGGAGTTGTTATAACCGCAAGCCATAATCCTTATAAATACAATGGCTATAAGCTAAAAGCGGATTTCGGCGGTCCTGAAGAGATTGAGAACATAGAAAAAGTTGAAAAAGAAGCGAATAAACTCCCAAAGTCAGAAATTGAAAAAGTGAAAAAGTCATTTGAACAGCTAAAGGATAAGGGATTAATTGAACTTGTTGACTTGAAAAAAATTTACATTGATGATTTAAAAACGAAAATAGATGTTGAAGCAATAGAAAGATCAGGGCTGAAAATAGCTCACGATGCGATGTATGGAGCAGGGCAAAAGATTTTGAATGAGATTATACCTTCAGCGGTTGTCATTCATAATGAATTTAATCCTTCATTTGGTGGAGTAAGTCCTGAACCAATTGCGAAAAATCTTGCCGAATTAATGCGACTTGTTCCAGAGAAAGGTTTTGATGTAGGTCTTGCAACGGATGGGGACGCAGATAGAATTGGCGCTGTTGATGAAAAAGGAAATTTCGTAGATCCGCAAAGAGTATTTGCGATTTTGTTAAAGTATTTTTACGAAGATAAAGGTTTAAGAGGCGATGTTGTTAAAACTGTGTCCGTTGGATTAATGGTTGATAAACTTGCGAATAAATATGGCTTAAAAGTTTATGAACTACCTGTTGGTTTTAAACATGTGGCAACGCTTATGGTTACTAAGGATGTGATGATCGGCGGTGAAGAAAGCGGCGGAATCGGAGTTAAAACTCATATACCAGAGCGAGATGGGTTATTTCTTGGATTGACAATTTGTGAAATGATGGTCAAAAGAGGGAAAAAACTTTCTGAAATAGTTGATGAAATTTTTGAAGAAATAGGTCCTCACTATTACAAGAGAATTGATCTTCACACCACAGAAGCACACAAACAGAAAATTCTTGGAAGGCTTAAGAAAGGATTAAAAGAAATTGCGGGTTATAAAGTTAACAATGTCCTAACAATTGATGGATTTAAATTCTTCTTTGATAATGGCTGGCTTCTTGTGAGGGCTTCGGGAACCGAACCATTGTTAAGATTCTATTGTGAAATGGATGATCCTGAGAAAGTTGATAAAGTCCTTGATTGGATTGTCAATCTAAAATAAAAACAAAAAACCCCGACTGTTTGAAGTCGGGGTCGCCCTTAAGTTTTAAGTTGTTCATGTAAATGCGGAATAACCAGTGATGTGCTCTCCAATAATAAGTGTGTGAATGTCGTGTGTCCCTTCATAAGTTTTTACTGATTCAAGATTATTCATATGTCTCATAACTGGATACTCGTTCAATATTCCGTTTGCTCCAAGTATATCTCTTGCAAGGCGTGCGATTTCAAGTGCGTGGTAGACATTATTTCTTTTCGCAAGCGAAACTTGGACGAAGTTAGCTTTACCTTGGTCTTTCAATCTTCCAAGTTGAATGCATAAAAGTTGTGCTTTTGTTATTTCAGTAAGCATGTAAACGAGCTTTTCTTGGACGAGTTGGAACGAGGCAATTGGTTTATCAAATTGTATTCTTGTTTTGGCATATTCAAGGGCTGTTTCATAGCATGCCATAGCAGCACCAACAGCACCCCAAGCAATACCATATCTTGCCTGTGTCAAACACATAAGAGCTGATTTTAAACCTACCGCCTTGGGTAATATGTTTTCTTCAGGTATCCAGCAATCTTGAAATACAAGTTCACTTGTCACAGAAGCACGAAGAGAATGTTTGCCTTTCATTTCTGGTGCTTCAAATCCCGGGGTTCCTTTCTCAACGAGAAAACCGCGAATTACTCCATCAAGTTTTGCCCATACAACCGCAACATCAGCTATTGTTCCATTTGTTATCCACATTTTTGTTCCATTCAAAACAAATCCACCATTTTTATATTCTGCCTTTGTTCTCAATCCGCCAGGGTTTGACCCAAAATCTGGCTCTGTCAATCCGAAACAACCGATTTTCTCACCGCGTGCAAGTTTTGGAAGCCAATAATTTTTCTGTTCTTCGCTTCCAAACTCATAAATTGGGTACATTACAAGTGAACTTTGCACTGATGCGAAACTTCGTATTCCACTGTCCCCGCGTTCAAGCTCCTGCATTATTAAACCATAGGCGACATTGTTAAGGTTTGCACAGCCGTATTTTTCTGGCAATGTTGCTCCGAAAATCCCAAGCTCTGCCATTTCTGGCACAAGGTGCATCGGAAAAGTTCCTTCCATATAATGTTTCTCAATTATCGGGATAACCTTCTCATCAACCCACTCCCTAATAGTATCACGAACCATTTTTTCCTCTTCAGTGAGGAGTTCTTCGGTATTGTAGAAGTCAACGCCCTTGAACTTTGTTCCTACTAACATAGCAATGAACGATTTTGTTTTGAAGCTCGGATTTAAATTATCAAAAATTCTGTCTAAATGCAAAATCTTCATGCTTATTTTTTCACCAGCTTTTAAGTTCGTCTCTTCATCTTTCTGACCTTTGGGATTAGTTTGAACATTACTTGAAATTTTTATAATTTTTAAAGTGTTGAAACTAAACAAAATTTTTAAGCAAGTTATGAGGAGAAAAATTATTTTCCTTGCCCTATTTACAATTTTACCTTTCCTTCTTTTGTTTGCTCAAACTTATACGATTGAACAATATCTCAACATCAAGAGTGCATCTGGTCCAACCGTCTCGCCAGATGGAAAGTTTATAGCTTATCTTACTGACATAACTGGGACAAATCAGGTGTGGAAGACCGGCATTACATCTGGTTGTCCTGAGCAATTAACATTTTTTGATGAAAGAGTCCAATTTGTCTCATGGAACCCTAAGGATGGATACTGGCTTCTTTTTGGAAAAGATATCGGAGGTAATGAACATACCCAACTCTTTCTTTTGAAATCTGATGGAAGTGAAATAAGAAGATTAACTCATAATGATAATGTAATTTATAATTTCGGAGCTTGGTCTAACGATGGAACCATGTTTGCTTTTACGGCAAATGAAAGAAATAGAGCGTTTTTTGATGTTTATGTTATGAACATTAAAACTGGGGAGAAAAAACTTGTATGGCAAAATGACGGGAATAATTCCGTTGTCGCATGGTCGCCTGACAATAAATATATCGTTGTATCTCAAAATCGCAGCAGTTTTGATAATGACCTCTATCTCATAGAATATGAAACTGGAAAAGTTTATAACATAACGCCACACACTGAGCCAGCGAGATACTTCGGAGTTGAGTTTTCAAAGGATGGCAAGCGAATTTATCTTCTTTCAGATGAAGGAAAAGAATTTGTTGGAATAGCCTATATTGACATTCCAAATGGGAAATTAAAATATATCTACAACACCAACTGGGATGTTGAAACAATAGAACTTTCAAAAGATGGCAAATATCTCGTTTATGTTCTTAATGTTGATGGTTATAGCGAGGTTTATTCCTTGGATATTAACTCTGGAAAGAGCAGAAAATTGAATTTCCCTGCAGGTGGAGTCATAGGAACTTTAAGATTTACTTCTGATGGGACAAAGATCATATTTACATATTTAAGCCCTGTAAAAAATCAAGACATTTACTACTACGACATACAAAAGAATACTTACTCACAAATTACCAAGAGTTCAACCGCTGGAATACCGCAAAGTTCGTTTGTCGAGCCAAAACTTGTTCGCTTTAAATCATTTGACGGGCTTGAAATCCCTGGATATCTTTATCTTCCGAAGAACGCTAAAAAAGATGCTTCATTGCCGGTGATTGTTTCAATCCATGGTGGTCCTGAAGCGCAAGAATTGCCAAGATTTTCGGCACTTTATCAGTATTTCGTAAATAACGGTTACGCTGTTTACGCACCAAACATCCGCGGAAGCACTGGATATGGGAAAACATACGCTTCACTTGATAACACAACGAGACGAAAGGATGCAATAAAAGATGTTGCTATGATACCTGAATTTCTTAAGTCAACTGGTTATATTAATCCAAATAAGATCGTTGTTTATGGTGGCAGCTATGGGGGTTATATGACGCTCGCAGCAGTTACATTTTATCCTGAACTTTGGGCTGCTGGTATTGATCTTGTTGGAATTTCCAACTTCTTAACATTCTTAAAAAATACAGGCGCATGGCGCCAAAGACATAGAATGGCTGAGTATGGTGATCCGGAAAAGGACGCTGAATTTTTAAAGGAAATTTCCCCGTTCTATTATGTTGATAGAATTAAAGCACCTCTTATGATTATTCAAGGAGCAAATGATCCGCGTGTTCCAAAATCGGAGTCAGATCAAATTGTTGAATCAATAAAAGCAAGGGGTGGAATTGTTGAATACCTTGTTTTTGATGATGAAGGACATGGGCTTTCAAAACTTAAGAATAGAATTAAAGCATACAAAGCGATCGTTGAGTTTCTTGATAAATATGTGAAAAATAAAAAATGATCTTTGATTTGTGATCATTTACCTTGTACGACACGCAGATGCTGAGCAAAAGAAACCGGGGATGAGTGATTTTGATAGAGGTTTAACCGAACTTGGAAAAGAAATGACGAGAAAGATGGCTACTTTTTTGAAAAAAATGAATTTGAAAGTTGATTTGATAGTTTCAAGCCCTCTTGTTAGAGCAGTTCAAACGGCGGAAATAATTCGTGATGTACTTGAGGTGCGATCGGATATCGTGAAAATAAATGAACTCATCCCCGGTTCCGACTTTCAAGCCTTGATGAAAATAATAAAATCTTTTGATTGTGACAATCTCCTAGCTGTTGGACACGAACCTCATCTTGGAGAATTTTTGGGTTGGTTAGTGGGAATTTCTAAACCGATTGAATTTAAAAAGAATAGCATTGCCTGCGTTGAGATATCTTCATTCGGTGCTTCAGGGGGTAATTTGAATTGGTTAATTCACCCAGATATGTTTACTTGGATTGAAACAATATAAAAGAAAAAATAGTCAAAAAAGTTGAGCGGGAGACGGGACTCGAACCCGCGACATTCACCTTGGCAAGGTGACGCTCTACCATCTGAGCTACTCCCGCTTGTCAAAGATTCACTATAAATATAATATCTTAAAACAAAAAATTCAAGTTTTACGGCAAAATTGACTTTGCGAAAGATAATAAGTTGGTGTTTCCCGAATGAAGCGGGATAATAGGTAAAAGGTAAAAATTTATTTCTGATTTTAACATGATTGAAAAAATTTTTGATTTTATAGTTCCACCTGATGATGCTTTGTTTTTCTCAAGAGGTGATGAGAGCGATCCGCGAATGGGTGATTTAGTTTTGAGGAAAAGGGAAGATTTTAGAGATATTGATATCGCTATCCTTGGCGTCCCACAGGATGAAGGAGTTAAAAGAAACAAAGGAAGACCAGGCGCTTCAAAAGCTCCGAATGAATTTAGAAAGTATTTTTATCGCTTGACCCCATTTAATTTTAAATTCAAGAAACAAATAACTGAGTTAAAAATTTTTGACCTTGGAAATTTGAAAACTGATGGAACTCTTGAAGATATCCATGAGCGACTTTCTTTCGTTGTTGAAGAACTTATTAAAAATGGGATTACTCCAATCATAATTGGTGGGGGACATGATATAGCGTTTCCAAATTATATTGGCTTCGCAAGAAATTACATAACAAACAAAAAAGCTGTCATCAACATTGATACACATCTTGATGTTCGTAAAGCCGAGCTAAGAAATAGCGGAACACCTTTTAGGCAAATTCTTGAGTTAGAGATTAAACCCGATGCGATCTTTGAAATCGGAATTCAAGATTTTGCAAATTCAATTTATCACTTTAATTATGCTTTGGAAAATGGTGTAAGAATTTTTACGCTCCAAGATGTCAGAGAAAAGGGAATTGACTTTATTTTGAATGACCTCAAAAATGAGTTAAACGAACATTTTATTCATTTGAGTTTTGACATGGATGCTGTTAGAAATTCCGATGCCCCAGGCGTAAGCGCGACTTACCCGGATGGATTGGCTGCTGAAGAAGTTTTAAAAATCGCGTTATATTGCGGTTTAAACCTAAATGTAAAGGTTCTTGATATAGTTGAGATAAATCCAGAATTTGATATTGATGGTAAAACATCACGCCTTGCTTCGTTTTTCATTCTTAATTTCTTAACCGGTCTATTAAACTCTGGATGTTGATATGAGTTTAAAGATAAAATTTGTTTTGTTTTCTCTTTTCACTCTTGCTGCTTTAATGTTTATCTCAAACATTTCTCGGTTCGGTGTCAAAGTTGAGCCAATACTGATCTTTACACTTATCTTTTTCGCTCTCGGCGCAGGATATGTTTTCATTTGGAAGATTTTGAATCCTATTGAAAAATATAAGATTGCAATTGAACGAGTACTTAAGGGGCAATATATTGAAGTTGATTATAAATCAAGGGATGAGGTAGGTGAACTTGGTGAAAAACTTTCAAAATTAATTGCAAAGATAAAACGGCGTGATCTTGAGAATTTTATTATATCCCGAATTGATCACATTCTTCTATCAAATATACAGATTCAGGATGCAATCGGTGAAATTTTAAAAATTTTCAAAGAATCATTGGGTTACTATCGCTTTTCAATTTATCTTGTTGACAAGGAAAACCAAAAATTTCGTTTGCTTAGCTCGGTTGGATTTCAAGAAAAATATTTAATTAACGAACTTGCATTCGGAAGCAAGGGACTTATAAACCATGCTTACATATTTAGAAGCCCAATTTATTCTCCCGATGTTTTAAATGATCCAAGATATATCAAGGAACATCCGGACATAAGATCTGAATTTGATGTCCCTCTTATGCTTGGGGATGAAGTAATTGGAATTCTTAATGTTGAAAGCGATAAAATTGATGGGATAAAACCAGAGGATAGGGAATTTTTAACTCGTGTTTCCGTTCAAATCGCAACCGCTTTTAGGAATTCAGAATATTATAACCAAGCAATGAAAAGATTGAGGCAGTTGAACATTTTAAATAAAGTTTCGCAAGTGATTGGTTTTAAACTTGATATTGAAGATATCTTGAGATCTGTATTAAACTTGATGATGGAAAGTTACGAGACAAACAAAATTGCGGTTTTCTTGAAAAATAAAAAGGGAGAAAGCGAGGTTTTAAATTGCGCTGTTTCAATTGGTTTAAGCGATAAACATATTGAAATTGCTGAGGAATATACACCTTGGCGAGGTGAAGAGTATATTTTTCCTGTTGTAATTGATGATGTTGAAAATGAAAGGTCTCTTTTTAACTTTAAAGATGTTTTAGTTGAAGAAGGTATCAAATCCCTTGCATTTTTCCCGATAGTCCACAGAGAAAAGTTTTTAGGACGACTTGATATTTATTTCAATTCCAAAAAAATACTTGGAAAAGAGGAAATTGAACTTGGTGTAAATATATGTGGAGAAATCGCAAGCGCAATTGAAAATGCCAGATTGTTTGAATTGTTGAAGAGCTCTGAAAAATTTATAAGAACAGTTCTTGAAAGTGCTCCTGTTGGAATATTAAGAGTTGATAATAGTGGAAATCTTCTCTATCTAAATTCCGAAATGAAAAAGGTGCTTGGTTTATCTGAAGAGGATATTCGTAGCGTAGCAGAGGAAAGAATAAAAGATTTCTTTAACAGTATCAATTTAGAGCTTCTTAAAAAGACGCTTGAGAGAGGGGAAGGTATAAAAAAATTATTTGTGCCTTTCAACTTAGATAACGGAAAAGAGATAACCCTCGTCGTAGACATTCAACCTGTTTTTTCTTCCACTGGAAATGTAGATGGGTATATAATCATCGCAATGGATGTAACAGAGGAAGAAAAATTACAGCGTGAAAGGTTAATGTTAAGCAAGGTTATTGAAAATCTTTCAGAAGCGGTGTTAATAACCGACATAAATGGTAATATACAATATGTTAACCCTGCTTTTGAAAAAATAACCGGATACAAAATTAACGAAGTGCTCGGACGAACTCCAAGAATTTTGAAAAGTGGAAAACACGATAAAAAATTCTATGAGAATCTGTGGAAAACAATTTTAAGCGGCAAGGTTTGGGAGGGTGAATTGATTAATAAGAAAAAAAATGGCGATTTTTATTATGAGTATATGAGTATTTCACCGTTGTTTGATAGTCAGGGTAACATCACAAATTTTGTCGCCATAAAGCGTGATATAAGTGAGCAAAAGCTTTTTGAGACACAGATGCTCCAATTTCAAAAGCTTGAATCAATCGGTTCAATATCCAGCGGTATTGCTCACGATTTTAATAATGTTCTTTCGTCAATACAAGCGGGTATTAAAGTTTTAAGAAGAAAATTACCTGAAGAAGACCCTGATATAGCAAAAGTGCTTGAGATTTTAAGAAAAAGTGCTGAAAGAGGAGCTGATATAACAAGGCGACTCTTGAACTTTGTAAGAAGGGAAAGTGGAAAGATGTCAATTATTGATGTTAACGATTTAATTCAAGAAGTTAAAACCCTTGTCGTTCATAGTTTTCCAGAAAATATAAAAGTTGAAACATTAGTTGCTGAAAATGTAGGTTATGTAAATGTTGATTACGGTCAAATGGTTCAAGCGATAATGAACTTATGTATTAATGCCAGGGATGCTATGCCAAATGGAGGGGTTTTGAGGATAGAAGTTAGAATTGTTGATGGAGAGTTCTTAAGAGGTAAATTTGCAGGTGTTACTTCTAATCAGTATGTCGTTATATCAATTTCTGATACGGGCGTTGGAATTCCGGAGGAGATTAAAGATAAAATCTTTGAGCCATTTTTCACAACTAAACCCTCTGAAAAAGGCACAGGTCTTGGGCTTCCGATAGTTTTGAAAATTATTCAATCTCACAATGGCTTCATAAATTATGAAACGCAAATAGGCAAAGGAACAACATTTTATATTTATCTACCATCATTTGAAAGAAAAGTTGAAAAAGTAGAGGAAATTGAAGTCAAAGAAATTACACCAGTTACAATCTTAATAGTTGAGGATGAAGATAATTTGAGATATCTTTTGAAAGAATATCTTGAATCAAAGGGACACAAGGTATTTGCGACCGATGATGGTTATGAAGCTATTGAAATTTACAAGATGAACATGGAAAAAATTGACCTTGCCTTGATAGATATCGGTTTGCCAACGATAGATGGAATTACAACATTTAGAAAAATAAAACAGATAAATCCTAATGCTTGCGTCGTCTTAACGAGCGGATATTTCATTACAGAGCCATCGCCAACAGTATTAATGGCGGAAGAAGGTTTAAGCGGATTTATTCAGAAACCTTACGATATAGACAAAATAGAATTTTTAATAGAAAAATTTATCGGGAAAGCCAAGGCTTAAAGATATATAATTAATTCGTTTGTATCGCTTTTGTATTCAGTGTTATATGTTCTCAAGTTTTGTGTTGCCGGTCCTTGAATTACCTTGCCATCTTTATCAAATCTTGAACCATGACAAGGGCAATGAAATTGTTGTTCCGAGTTGACCCAATTAGTCCTACAGCCTTGATGTGTGCATATCATGGAGAAAGCTTTGAATGTTGTTTGTCCCGTGCGAAATACAATTATAGGAGTTGAATTTACAGTAAATGTTTTGAATCCTCCAATCTGTCCAAGCTCTGGATGCTCACTTAATTTTATTGTGAATCGTGTTCCCGATGTGGGAGGTTGAGTTGGATTCGTTTCTTCTTTTCTGCAACCGTGAAATAAAGTGAAAAACGCTGAAGCACCAATTGAGGCTACAATAAACGAGCCCGCAAGATTAAAAAATTGGCGCCTTGATAATTTATTGTTTAACATAGTTTTATCCTCTTTTTAATTTTAAAATCTTCAACATTGTTATTGTGAAAGCAATTCCCAAAAAGAAGCCAAAGATAAGCATTTGATATTTCCGAACATCAAGGAAAAGGGAGAGCGTCTTACCAGAGATTAACCCGATGGTTGTAAATGTCAAAGCCCAAATTAATGCTCCTATAAAATTTAAAATAGAAAATTCAAGGTGCTTTATATCCGTCAATCCGAAAAGCGCTGGAATTATATTTCTTGTTCCGTAAATAAATCTTGAGAAAAGAAGGAGGAGCGTTTTGTATTTTTCAATTAACATTCCGGTTTTTAAGATTTTCTCATGTTGAATTGGCAGAAGTTTGAATCCAGCTTTTGATAAGGCGAATATTATCTCATTATTTATGAAGGAAAGTAAAGTTGCAATAAAGATAATTGAGAAAAAGTTAACGCTTCCAGAATGAATTAAATGTCCAACGCCAAGCAAAGCAATTTCACCTTGAAGGATAATTCCAAGCGATAGCAATAAATAAACTATTAAAGTTGAATTCATAACCCAAGTTTATCTGATATTGACTTCATTGCATTAATGACAAATTGAATGTGTTCATCAAGTGGGATTCCAAGTTCCTCAGAACCTTTATAAATATCATCTCTATTCACAGACCTTGCGAATGCTTTGTCTTTAAGTTTTTTCTTTACTGATTCAACCGTTACCTCTTCAAGTTTTTTGTTCGGTCTAACAAGAGCAACGGCTGTTATAAAACCACAAAGTTCATCACAAGCATAAAGAACCTTAGCCATCAATGTGTCTCTTGGAACACCAGTGTAATCTGCATGAGCTAAGATCGCCTTGCGTATATCTTCCGGATATCCTCTTTCTTCAAGTATTTTTGAGCCAACCCAAGGGTGTTGATCTGGGCTTGGAAATTTTTCATAATCAAAATCGTGTAAAAGTCCAACGATTGCCCATTTTTCTTCATCTTCACCAAATTTACGAGCGTAAGCTCTCATAGCTGCTTCTACAGCGAAAGCGTGTTTGCGTAGATTTTCGCTTTCGGTATATTCAAAAAGAAGGTTCAAAGCATCTTCATAAGTTGGCATTTCATTGTTCCGCTTTTGTTTTTTTAATCCTTAAATCTCTTCCCCACATTAACTTTGATCTTAACAAATCAAAATAGCTTATCTCAAGCCGTTTCACGAGATTTACCTTATAATTGGCTTTCTTTACAACAACCTCAACAGGTGGCTTGATCTTGTATTCAATCTGCCCGTCAGCTGTGATTAAAATATCTCTCTCGTAAAACTCAACTTTAATTTTAATTACGCTATCATCTGGTATTACCACAGGTCTTGCAGTTAAAGTATGGGGGCAAATGGGGGTAAGAGTTATGACATTGCTTGACGGTGTCACAATAGGTCCGCCGGCAGCAAGGGAATATGCGGTTGAACCTGTAGGTGTAGATATGATAAGTCCGTCTGCAGTGTATGTTATTAGGTATTCATCGTTTATGTATGTTTCAATGTCAACAACTCGCGTTGAACCAGATCTGTCAATTACGATATCATTCAAAGCGAAGTATTTTTCATTTTTCCCTTTTACATTTGCTTCAAGAACCATCCTTTTTTCAATTCTGTATTCACCATTACAAACTTTTTTTATGAAATCAAAAATCTCTTCTGGTGAAACTTCGGCGAGAAATCCAAGCTTCCCCAAGTTTACGCCGAGTATCGGTAATTCCCTATGGCCAACTAATCTTGCTGTTGAAAGAATTGTACCATCGCCACCGAACGAAACAATTATGTCCGCGTTTTCAAGTAGATCCATAAGATTTAGTTTAGGTTCAATCCTTCTTGAAAATCTTTTTTCAATTTCATTTGCTATTTCTTCTTGAACAAAGAATTGAATTTTTTCACATTCCAATTGATTTACTAGGTTTAGAACTATCTCGTAGAGTGATTCTTTTGCGAGGTTACCTATTATCCCAAATTTCATTTAAATGTGAGATTTATTTATGATTGGTTTTGTGTGGTTGTTTCCGATTTTTGCTTCTTTTCATTTTCAACTTCAAAGAAATAATTTATCTTAAGCTGCGAAATTGAGTATTCAAGGAATCTTGATTCATCCTCTGTTAAATTTCCCTTTGTTTTTTCCTTCAGCATATCAAGTAGATCAATCGTGAATCTGGCTTCTTCCAGTTTTTTCTCAATTTTGCCAGTTGCGGGATTAGGTATCTTGCCAAGTTGTTCCCACCCTTGTGTGTAAAGTATGAAGACAAGCTTTTCAAACAGCGTCATATCTTTCATACCGATTTAACAGGTTTTATGTTTGAAATCTTTGTAAATTTTAAAAAATGAAAGAAACAAAATCAAATTGAGCGTATTTTAGGCTATTCTTTCTTGACGAGGTTTCGTATTACACGCTTAAGTTTGGTGGTTCCGTGATTTCACAAAGAACGCATCTTCATAAACCCTAACTTCGCCTTTGCCGGTAAATTTTTTAATTTGACAAATGAGCATAAAATAATTATATTTGATTAAGGGAAGTTGTTCTTGTGAAACTGGCTTTAAATTTTTCTTGTTAAGAAAAGTGAAAATACAAACAAATGAAATAAACTTGCCATGGAAGGTAACTTCTCTAACCGAGTTCAAGAAGTTATAAGATTGAGTCGTGAGGAAGCGTTGCGATTGGGACACGATTATATTGGAACGGAACATCTTCTGCTTGGCATAATCAGAGAAGGTGAAGGTCTCGCTGTTAAAATTCTTCGTAATTTGGGCTGTGATCTTTACAAACTTAAAAAAGCAATTGAAGACACAGTGAGAACAACCGGTGGGACGCTGGTTATGGGGAGTTTGCCGTTGACGAAGCAAGCGGAGAAAGTTCTAAAAATTACTTACCTTGAGGCGAAACTTTACAAATCAGATGTAATTGGCACCGAGCATTTGTTGCTTTCAATCTTAAGAGACGAAGATAATCTCGCATCACAGATTTTGAAGCAATTTGGAGTTACATATGAAGCAGTACGCAATGAGCTTGACAATATATTGAGCGGGAAATCAAGCGTTACAGAAAAGGCGAAGCATTTTGAGTCAACAAAACCACAAGAGCGGACAAAAACTCCGGTGCTTGACAATTTTAGCCGAGATCTAACCAAGCTTGCGATGGAAGGGAAACTTGATCCAGTAATTGGTAGAGATAAAGAAATTGACAGAGTAGCTCAGATTTTAAGCCGAAGAAAGAAAAATAATCCGGTTCTAATAGGCGAGCCAGGCGTTGGTAAAACTGCGATAGTTGAAGGGCTTGCCCTTAGAATTGTGCAGAAAAAGGTTTCAAGGGTTTTGCACAATAAAAGAATAGTTCAACTTGATCTAGCTGCGCTTGTTGCTGGCACAAAATATCGGGGTCAGTTTGAGGAGAGAGTCAAAGCTATTCTAAACGAACTTGAAAAAGCAAAGGATGTAATTCTTTTCATTGATGAATTACATACAATAGTTGGAGCAGGTGGTGCTTCGGGTTCACTTGACGCTTCAAATATGTTTAAGCCAGCCCTCGCAAGAGGTGAACTTCAATGCATAGGTGCTACAACACTTGATGAATATCGTCAGTATATTGAAAAAGATGGAGCTTTGGAGAGAAGATTTCAAAAGGTTATGATTGATCCACCAAGCGTTGAAGAAACAATCTATATTTTGATGAACATAAAAGACAAATACGAGGAACACCACAATGTAAAATATACAGACAAAGCAATTGAAGCATGCGTGAGATTAAGTGATAGATATATAACCGATCGTTATCTTCCAGATAAAGCAATTGATGTAATGGATGAAGCTGGAGCAAGGGTTCACCTATCGCATATAGTTGTTCCAAAGGAAATAGTTGAGTTGGAAGAGGAAATTGAGCGAATAAGACAAATGAAAAATCAGGTCGTAAAAAATCAAGATTTTGAGCAAGCAGCAAGATTGAGAGATCTTGAGAAAAAACTCCTTAGCGATCTTGAGATAGCAAAACGTGAGTGGGAAATAAAAGCGCAAACGATGGTTTTTGAGGTCACCGAAGAAGATATAGCTGAAGTTGTCGCAATGATGACTGGAATACCTGTGAATAAGATAAGCCAGTCGGAGTCAGAAAAATTAATGAATATGGAGCAAGAACTTAAAAAGCAAGTGGTTGGACAAGATGAGGCAATTGAAAAATTAACACGTGCTATAAGAAGAGCAAGAGCTGGCTTGAAAGATCCGAGAAGACCAATTGGTTCATTCATCTTTTTAGGACCAACGGGTGTTGGAAAAACCGAACTTGCAAAAGCGCTCGCAAGATATTTGTTTGATACCGAGGACGCACTGATAAGAATTGATATGTCGGAATATATGGAGAAATTCAATGTCTCAAGATTAATCGGTGCCCCACCTGGATATGTTGGATATGAAGAGGGAGGACAATTAACTGAAAAGGTAAGAAGAAAACCTTATTCAGTCGTTCTTTTTGATGAGATTGAAAAAGCACATCCCGATGTTTTCAATATCTTGCTTCAGGTTCTTGATGACGGACAACTTACCGATAGCCTTGGCAGAAGAGTTGATTTCAGAAATACAATTATTATAATGACTTCAAACATCGGAACGCGAGATATAAAAGTCACAGGTGGAATTGGTTTCGGAATTGGCGAAACCCCGAAAGATAGGTTTGAGGCGATGAAAGCAACAATTGAAGAAGCAGTTAAGCGTGTTTTCAGCCCTGAGTTTTTGAATAGAATTGACGAGATAATTATATTCAAACCACTTGAAAAAGAGCATATAATTCAAATTGTTGATATTGCAGTCCAAGATATAATGAAAAGGTTGAAGACGATGAACATGACCCTTGAGCTTACGAAGAGCGCAAAGGAGTTTCTCGCTGAAAAAGGTTACGATCCTAACTTTGGAGCAAGACCTTTGAAGAGAGCTGTTCAGAAATATCTTGAGGAACCATTGTCCGAGGAAATTTTGAAAGGTAAATTCGCACCAGGAAGCGTCATCAAAGTAAGATTATCCAAAAACAGAGACGAATTGATTTTCTACGAGTCGGGAAAGCAAAAAGATGAACCAGAAGAACTTGCAGAAGAAGAAAAATAATTTAAGGTGGATGGCTTAAACGCCATCCACTTTTTAAAACAAAATCTTTGAGTTATGCAATTTTCTCAAATCTCAGCTGATGAAGTTTTAAAAATTTTCAAGGAAGTGGGGGCTCTTCTTGAAGGTCATTTTCTTCTTACTTCTGGTCTGCATAGTTCCAAATATTTTCAATGTGCAAAGGTATTGCAATATCCTGAATATGCAGAGCTTTTGTGTCGTCAGATAGCAAGACATTTTTATACAAGTGAGGTTGAACTCGTGGTTTCTCCCGCAGTTGGTGGCATAATTGTTGGCTATGAAGTTGCCAGACAACTTGAAGCGAGAAATATATTTGCTGAAAGAGAAAGTGGAATTATGAAATTGAGGCGCGGTTTTGGAATAAAACAAGGTGAGAGGGTTTTAGTTTGTGAGGATGTTGTAACAACAGGAGGAAGTGTTTTTGAGGTCATAGAACTGGTGAAAAATTCTGGGGGAAAATTAATAGGAGTTGGATGTATAGTTGATAGAAGCGGAGGAAAAATTGATTTTGGAGTGAGGTTTGTTTCGGTTATCAAACTTGAGGTTCCTGTTTTTAAACCTGAAGAATGTCCATTATGCAAAGAAGGAATTGAAATAGAAAAACCCGGGAGCAGGGGAATTTACTAACAAATTTTCTGTTTTATGTCCGAGGGGAAAATCGTTGGAAATATGAAGCTTAAGAAAAGAAATGTAATATATCGTGGCAAAGTTTTTAATATAATCGTTGATGAGCTTGAATATCGCGAATCTGGAAATCATACCATTCGTGAAGTTGTTGAACATCCTGGAGGCGCTGTGGTTCTCGGTGTTCTTCCTGATTGGAAAATAATTTTAATTAAACAGTACAGATACCCGATTGATAAATTTATCTATGAATTACCAGCCGGAAAGCTTGACTTTGGCGAAGATCCAGAAGCTTGTGCAGTAAGAGAGCTTGAAGAAGAAACAGGTTTTAAACCTGAAAAAATTGAACTTTTAACCTATATATACACGACACCCGGATTTTGTAGCGAGAAGCTTTATATCTATCTTGCTGAAAACTTGCAAAGGAAAGAACAAAACCTTGAAGAAGGTGAGGTTTTGTCGGTTGAGTTTAAAACCATTGATGAGGCTGTGGATATGATTTTAAATGGCGAAATTGTTGACGCAAAGTCAATCGCCGGAATTATGATCGGAGAAAAAATTTTAAAACGGCGGTGGGCGAAGAAATAAAAAACGGAAATAGGCAATATAATGTTGAGATGCGGAAATGCATCTTTAAAGGTTGCACAGGTGAACTTGAGGAAATTAGCTATTACGAGAGAAACAATTGGATAACCGTGGAATATCAGTGCAAAAAATGTAAAAGAAAATTCACCTTGAAGATAGAAACCTGAGATGAAAATTGATATAATTTGGTTCAGAAGGGATTTAAGAATTCACGATAACCCAATTCTCTCGCACGCAGAACTTCCGGTTATGCCTATCTTTATTTTTGATACAAACATACTTTCTGAACTACCGAAAGATGATAGAAGAGTGACTTTTATTTTTGACAAGGTCATTGAGTTAAAGGAAAGCTTAAAGAAAATAGGTTTTGACCTCGCAATTTTTTATGGGAAACCATCGGATGTTTTTGATTACATCTCCAAAAAATACGAAATAAGAAAAATCTTTGCTTCAGGCGACAACGATTCGTATGCGAGAAGCAGGGATAAAGAAATCGCGTCAAAATATAACTTTGTCTTAGTGCATGACAATTTCTTGCTTAGGCCTCACGAGATTTTAAACTCAAAAGGGGAAACTTACAAGATATTTTCACATTTTGAAAGAGCTGTTTTAGATGCCGTTCCAACTCTTGCGAATGTTAAGTATTTGCCTGAGTTTAAGTCAAAATTAGTTGATTTTGAATACTCAAACATTTTAAAGATCAACAATGTCGTTGAACTTCTACCTTTAGAGCTTGAAAGCATCGGTTTTGAGAGACAAGAATTGGTTTTTGAAGGTGCTGTTAAATCAGCAGAAGAATTGCTGAGAAGATTTGAAAGATACATAAATTCATATGAGGAACAAAGAGACTATCCAGCTTTAAATGCGACATCTTTGTTAAGTGTCCACTTAAGATTTGGAACGATATCAATAAGGGAAGTTTTTAGATGGGCTTTAACTTACGATAAAAGTGGAAAGTTTATTTCAGAGCTTATATGGCGTGAGTTTTTTAATTATATCTTGTACCATCATCCAGAGATTGAGTTTGATAACTTCCGTAAAGATGTTATTGCAAGTTGGGAAAATAACGAAAAAAAATTTGAATTATGGAAAAAAGGTTTAACAGGGATACCATTAGTTGATGCTGGAATGCGACAGCTTGAGATGGAAGGATATATGCATAATAGAGTAAGAATGGTTGTCGCAAGCTTTTTGACAAAAAATCTACATATTGATTGGCGATTTGGTGAGAAATACTTTGCAATGAAGTTGCTTGATTATGAAGCATCGTCAAATGTTGGAAATTGGCAGTGGAATGCAGGCACTGGAACAGATACAAAATTGAGGTTTTTTAATCCGTTTTTACAATCAAAAAAATTTGATCCGAGCGGTGAATATATCAAGAAATATGTCCCAGAACTAAGACATATCAAAATAGAGCATCTGCATGATGAAAATTTTTTCTTGAATGAGAAAATTGAGGGATATCCTAAACCAATAGTTAATTTAAAAGAGTCAGTTGCAAGGTTTAAGGAAATTTACAAAAGACAGGATGTAATGCGGAGATGAAACCAACAGTAGTTATAAGCGCTTGTCTTGATGGATTCGCTTATAGATATAATGGGGCTTCCGTCAACGATGATATTGTCAACAGGTTGAAATCTTTATTTAATTTGATCCATGTTTGTCCAGAGTTTGAAATAGGACTTGGGGTTCCAAGGAAAACAATAAAACTTCATAAGATTCAAAACAAGATAAGGGCTATTCAGGATGAAACTGAGATTGACTTGACACCTCAACTTGAAGATTTTTCAAAAAAATTTTTGAGCAATCTTGGAAATGTGCATGGTTTTATTTTAAAAGCGAAATCACCAAGCTGTGGGGTTGGTAGTGCAAAAGTTTATTTAAACAATAATCCATATGGAAAAACTTATGGGATTTTCGCAAATGCTGTAAGAGAAAACTTTCCTCATATACCTTTAATTGATGAAGGTAGGTTGCGAGATAAAAATCTAATGTGGGAATTTTTGAGCAAAGTTTTTATGCTTTACCGATTTGAAAATGCAAAATTTAATATAAATTCTTTAATTGAATTTCACAGCCGACATAAATATTTGTTCATGAGCATTTCGCAGAAACATCTTAAGAGTTTAGGACGAATAATTGCTGAACATAAATCTGGTCATTTCAGCCAAATACTTGAAAATTATGAGGTCGTTTTCAAAGATATGATGCGACTTACTTTTAGAAAAACGAACATAATCAATACGATAATACATATCTTTGGACATATTTCCGAGAATCTCTCAAGAAATGAGAAGGCGAATTTTTTAAAAGCGGTGGATAGGTTTAAGAATGAAAAAATTGAATTAGCAACTATACTTGAGATGCTTAAGCTTTACGCTTTAAGATTTGAGGATAATTATCTGCTTGGTCAGTATTTTTTAGAGCCATTCCCCGAATTTTAAGTTAAAATGGAAGTGGGCGGTAGAGGATTCGAACCTCTGACCTCTTGCATGTCAAGCAAGCGCTCTAACCAGGCTGAGCTAACCGCCCGAAAATTCATTTTTAATATAAAAATTTTTGAGGTTAAAATCAAGTTTTAAAAAAGATTTTTCAAAAATTGGATAAACGAAAAATACTAAATGAGTTGTAAACGCATCTTTGCTAAAGTTAAGGTGGGTTAAGTGATTTTCAAAGTTGGAAATGTTTATCTCAAACTGATATGATTTCTGCAGTTAAGCGCGCCCGGCAGGACTCGAACCTGCAACCCACGGCTTAGAAGGCCGTTGCTCTATCCATTGAGCTACGGGCGCTTTGAAATTCTCGGATATAAATATAAAATTTTTGAAAAAATAAAGCAAATTAGCCAAAAATTTTCTAAAGGAATTTATTTTTCTAAAATTGCATCAACGAAAGCGTCAGGATCAAATGGTTGAAGTTCATCAATACCTTCACCAACCCCTATAAATCTAATGGGGATTTTAAGTTCATTAACTATCGCGAAAACAACACCACCTTTTGCTGTTCCATCAAGCTTGGTTATAATTAATCCAGTTACCCCAACAGCTTGTGAAAATTGTCTGGCTTGTTGAATTGCATTTTGACCAGTTGTGGCATCAATGACAAGCAAAATCTCGTGAGGTGCGTCGGGAATTACTTTTTGGATGACCCTTTTAATTTTTTTTAGCTCCTCCATTAAATTGGTTTTCGTGTGAAGTCGTCCTGCGGTATCAATTAAGACAACATCAATGTTTCTTGCTAACGCTGACTTGACTGTGTCAAAAGCAACCGCACCTGGATCTGCTCCTTTTTGCTGCTGAATTATATCAACACCTGCTCTTTCTGCCCATATCTCAAGTTGTTCATTTGCTGCTGCTCTAAATGTGTCAGCTGCACCTATCAAAACTTTCTTCCCGCGAGATTTATAATTGTAAGCAAGTTTTCCTATTGTAGTTGTCTTACCAACGCCATTGACTCCAACGATCATCATCACATATGGCTTTTTGCCATCGGGAATTGCAAATGGTTCAGAACTTTCAAAAGAAAGAGCGGTATTTAAAATTTTCTTTAGTTCTTCTTTCAAAAGATTGAAAAGCTCGGATGTTTCCTTAACATTTTCTTTTTTAGTCCTCTCTCTCAAAGCGGAAATTATCTTTTCGGTCATGTCAACCCCGACATCGGAGGTTATTAAAATTTCCTCAAGATTTGCAAGAAAGTTTTCGTCAATTACTTTATTGGTGCTGAATAGATTTGAGAGTTTTTCAAGTAAATTATTTCTTGTCTTTGCTAAACCATCTTTGATCTTTTTCAATCCGATTTTATCAAGTATCCCCATCAGCAAGAGATCATTTATTTTAAGGTTCTAAAGGAGTTAACATTTTTTAAACTCTCAAAAAATCTCTTGCCATAGACATACAGCGAAAGAAAGATCATAAATACGCTCGCAAGAATCAAGAGATCCATTATCAAACCTTTCGCCTTAAGCATTGAAAAGGCAATTACAATAGCAATTGATGTAACGGTATATTTCCCAGTCCTGTTTGAAGGTAAAACAAATTTTATTCTTGAACTCAAATAAGCACCAGCTGTTAAAATTAATAAATCGCGCCCAATTACTATTCCAACATACCAGGCTGGCAAATCTCCTTGTTGAACTAAACTTAAAACTATAACACCGATACAAATTTTGTCGGCAAGTGGATCAATTATCTTGCCAAATTCTGTGATTTGATTATATTTCCTTGCAAAATAACCATCCGCTAAGTCACTTAAATAAAGCAGAAACATAAAAAACATAGATATTGCACGATTAAGAGAAAGCTTAAGTCCATATGATTCAAAAAGAATGACCTCGGATTCGGCCGTTAAAAAGTAAATTGCTGGTATCAAAATTATAAATCTGCTGAAACTTAAGAGGTTTGATATGTTCAAAATAGATTTGGTCATGTTAATCAAATCTCTCTGTTGCTTCTTTGATGTTTAATTCATGTTCAAGTTTTTTAGGTTTTTCTTCAACTGATGTTGGGTAATTTCCAGTAAAGCAAGCGATGCAAAAGCTTAAATGTTTCGGTGCAGATTCAAGGAGCTTTTCCACAGATAAATATCCGAGGGTTTCAACTCCAAGTTCTTTTCTTATTTCTTCAGTATCTCCATTTAATCTTGATGCTATAAGTTCATCTTGATCTGGAAAATCCATCCCATAGTAGCAGGGATATTTTATCGGTGGGGAAGCGACTCTAAAGTGAACTTCCTTTGCTCCAGCTTCTTTAATTAACCTTACAAGAGCCTTTGATGTGGTCCCGCGTACAATTGAATCATCAACTATCACAACACGCTTGCCCTCAAGCACTCCTTTAACAGTGTTAAATTTTACTTTGACTTTAAATTCTCTGAGATTTTGCTGTGGTTGAATAAATGTTCTACCAACATAATGACTTCTTATAAGTCCAATTTCAATTTTAACATTGTTTCCGAGTTTATTGCTTTCGCTTGCGAATCCAAGAGTTGCGGTATTACTTGAGTCAGGGACATTTATAACAATCACTTTGTCATCTTCGCTTGATTGAGGTGCTGGGTGTTCGTGTGCAAGTAATTTTCCAAGTTTTCTTCTTACTTTATCAACATTTTCGCCAAAAATTTTGCTATCAGGTCTTGAAAAGTAAACAAACTCAAAAATGCAAAACGCAGTTTTTTCAACCTTTTTGTCAATCCAATATGATTTTGGTAGCCCCGTTGAGATCACTTCGTCATCAATTACAAGAATTTCACCCGGTAAGACATCCCTTATATATTTTGCACCAATTAGATCAAAGGCGCAAGTTTCAGAGGCAACAACATAACTTCCCTCAGGCATAACTCCAAGTGCAAGTGGTCTAAATCCATAAGGGTCGCGAATCGCAATAAGTTTATCGTCTGTTAGGATAACAAGTGAATAAGCGCCTTCTACTTGGTTCAATGCATCTTTTATCTGATCAATTTGATTTTCTTTTTGGCTTCGTGCTATTAGATGTAGGATTATTTCGGTATCTGTTGAGGATTGAAAAATTGTTCCTTCAGATTGTAATTTGTTTCTCAAATATCTCGTATTTGTCAAGTTTCCATTGTGCGCTATTGCAAGGTTGCCGTTTTTGTAATGAACGACAAAGGGTTGAATGTTTGCTTTGTTTGTTGCACCAGTTGTTGAATAACGATTGTGTCCGATTGCGGATGTTCCTTTTAGATATTCAGTGATTATTTTTTCATCCTTGAAAACATCGGCAACAAGTCCAAGTCCCTTATGAAAGTTAAACCTTACCTTGTTGGTAAGTTCATCTTTCTCACAAGTGACGATCCCAGTTGATTCTTGCCCTCGGTGTTGGAGTGCATAAAGCCCGTAATAAGTCATAAGTGCTGATTGTGGATGTCCATAAATTCCAAATATGCCACACACTTTTAAATCACTCCTTTATTTCCAATTCTTATATGATTTGAAAAAATCCAAGGTTTTCCTCCAAAGTATGCTTCAACTCTGTAAGCTCCCGTTTCACCAACTTCGTAATTCAATTCACTTGCATATGTTTTCGTCACTATCTCACCATTTTTCAAAAGAATTATATCAGATTCTTTTGGAAGGACTACTTTTAACTTTACCGGGTGTTCGTCTATTTCAATATAATCTCCCATATTGTAGATTTCGCCGTTTTTCTCTGCGAAAAACCTAAATCCCTTTGGATCGGCAAAATATGCATATGTGACGAAGCATCGCCCATTTTCAATCGCTGAAAAAATTTTTTGTTTGTAAAGTTCAAAATTTTCTTTCCTATTTTTATCAATCGGCTCATCAAGCAAAACATGGGTTCTTATTCCTCTGAACATGACTTTATAAGGGAAAACTTCAACTTCAAAAAGTTGCCAAATTTTATATTTGTGTCCGTGTGCATCAACGCCACCGATTCCAACGACTCGCCTTCGCCTTGCTATTTCATCCCAGCGTTTAAGTGTTTCAGGATAAGGACCTTTTAATGATTTTAGCGGATGAATAAATCTTTTAAATTTATTTTGTTGTGTCAAGCCTTCAATCCATTCCGACATATGGTTCCATATTTCAATTCCCGTGAAATCATCAAGATCCCATTCGTTCCATGGATATGGTGGATATTCTTCAAAACTATTTCTTCTTTCGTCAGGATGTGCGATGATTCCAATTCCATTAAGTTCTTTTACCTTTCGCACATATTCTCTCGCTGAATTGTTAGGATATAAAACCTCGTCAACTCTGAAGACAAGATAATGATTTTTATCATTTGGATCGTTAAGCTCATATCCAATTATAAGCATTGTATCGCCATACCAGCCTTCGTATCCGTCTTTTTTAGGTTTTAAGGTGTTATGATCGGTCATCATTACGAAGTCAAGTCCAAGTTCATTTGCTGCTTTTGCTATTTCGTGAATCGTTCCGGTTCCATCAGAATAGGTAGAGTGAACATGTATTACGCCAGCATATTCAAACATCTATACAAAAGGGTTTTGTTTAGGACAAGATAAAAATAAAAATTTAAATCCGAATAACAAAAGAAAAAGGGGAGGAAGAACCTCCCCTGATGATTTAGGTAGTGGTGGAGCTATTTTTCACCGACAAATTTCTCAAGAAGTATGTTTTTATCAACGATGTCATTGGTTTTTACGACTTCAACCCCTTCAGATTTCCATTTGTCAATAAGTTTTTTACCGCGATCTTCGTAAATGGCTTTAACTGCATCTTCAACTAAATAAATTTTGTATTTCTTTCTCTGTAAAAATCCTTCAATTGCATATGCGTCGCACACATCAAGCGCGACACCGAAAACGACAATTTCTTTCGGG
This sequence comes from Candidatus Kryptonium sp., assembly GCA_025060635.1. NCBI lineage: Bacteria > Pseudomonadati > Candidatus Kryptoniota > Candidatus Kryptonium > Candidatus Kryptonium sp. Next base: position 140,125 of record JANXBN010000003.1, read on the forward strand.
TTTATAATTTCAAGAACTGTGTCAACATTTGGGTTTGAAAAGACATCAAATTTTTGCTTCCTAAAAATTATCTCACCTGTATGATTTTGAATTAATTTTTCAATCTCTTCTTTAGAATAAGGATGGCTGTCAATGTAAACAGGATTCAACGGCTTAGTTGCTTCTATTCTTTCCCAGCCAGGTGTATCTTGCAAGCAATGCGGTGGAAATGTATTTAAATAATCGGGGTTATCCGATATTTCTTCGTCGTTAAGTGTATGATAATCGGATGAGCCCATAATTTGTATTTTGTTCATCCTGGCGTAATCATAAAGCTTTTTAAGATTTGGGATAATTTCTTCAGCATTAGGAACATAGAGCTTTCCATCTTTCATCATAAAGTCATACTGTGTATCAACATCCCAGAAAACTATTTCTCTTATCATGGCGCACCTCCGCTTTTAATTTTTGCTGGAGCAATTTCAAAATTTAAAACAAGCCCATTGTTTTTCTTGTTTCATTAGGACTTCATTCTCATTCCGTGCTCTTCGCGGTCAAGTATCCAGCCAGCGAGTTTTCCTTCGTTAATTGTTTTGAAATCTTCCCAATATTCTTTTGTTCGGACAAATCGTGAGCTTGTGTCTTCTTCTGGGATTGATTCAGTTTCTTTTATTATCTGCTGAAACCTTCTCTTCCAAGTTTCCATATTTTCAACTCTCAAATCAACCCATCCATCATAAGCCCATTGGTTGATTCTTTCACGAGTTATCTCAACAGTGTTTTCTCCACGATATGGAGGTATTTTTATCTCATTTCCGCGTATAAGCGTTTCGCCATCTGGCATAAGGATTGGAATTCCAATTGAAATGATTTGCGATCTTAGTTTTTTGTTTGATTTGATGATTTCCGCGCATTTTTGACTCATTACTTTCGGATCTTGCTTTATCACATTTTCCATGCTATCAAATGCTAATTTAAGTAGGTGCGCCTCATAAAGAAGTTTGGACAATCTCGGTGGCCCAAGCAATTCAAAAGCGATGCTTTCAGTACCGTGTTGTTTTTCAAGTTCTCTCATTCTTTTTAAAGCTGTTTCTGTTAAAAATCCGGCTCTATAAGTTGGTTCAAGGGTTGCATGATCAAGAGCATTGATTATGTCATGTCCTGTGTTTCCACCTTTTATTTCAAAAATAACTGTTTCAGCAATTTCTTCAGGAGTGACATATTCCATTTGACCTGGGGTTGAAAGTGTTTCAAATTCAGCGCGTGAGAAAAGTCCGTTTTCGCCTGTATCAATAAACACCGATTTCAAAGTTTCATTCAACTTTTCAAAATTATCTTCCGCTATTTTTAATTCAAGCTTTCCGTTCAACTTAAATGCTTTATCTGGGGGACAATCAATTAACTCAATAGGTTTTCCAAATCTTTTGATTTCTCCAAATCCAATTTTTTTCCAAGCTATCGCTGCGGTTGGTTTAATTTCCTTCGTTATGGGTGCATCGGGTGTTCTCCCCATTAGGAACAGAAGAAGTGTGTGCGCGCCAGCTACAGCTGATTTGCTGAGAAGGACTTTAGAAGGTCTTTCTTCGCTGTGAGTATATGGAATATTCAATCCCATTCCTCCAGTTCCGCTTGTTCCGATCTTAACATAAATTTTAGTTCCAACTTCTTGCATTGATCGGTAAAGTATTTGCACATGTCTTATCAACTGTGGCACATAAAGTGTAGCAAGTAATCTCTCTGTAAGTTCAATTAAATTATCTTGTTCTTTTTTCCCGTTGCTGGCTTTTAATCTGTCAATTGAATGCAGAACTTCAAGAGCTATTGTAAAGATATCTTGATAAGCGATCGCAGTTGCTGTGTTGATGCAGTCAATCACAATTTCTGGGGCAAATCTATTAAGGAGCTTGTAAAGAGCTGATTGTTTTAATGTTTCGTCGGTTAATTCTCCGAGGATGTCGTCAATGAGAATTCTCCTATATTCAGGATTTGATAAAATTTCCTCTCTGCTCATGTCTTTGAATTCATCTCTTACAAAGATATTGCCCCACCATGGTATGAAGAAGTTTTTGTCAAATTCTGGAAATTCGCTTCTTAATTTTTCAACTGCTTCTTCAGCTTCCCACTGTTTGAGGGAAGCAACAATTACATTTCTTGGTTTTTCTTGAACTATGCGACGGGTGACAGCAGAGCCGACAAGCCCCCAACCGCCGAGAACAAGAACTGATTTTCCTTTAATGTCCATAGCGTGGGTGGTTTTAGTTTTTGTTGCATTTTAATTTAGCCAGATGAAGCAAAATTTCCAAAGTTAACACATTTGAAATGAAATTATGTTTTTGTAAATTTTTTTAAAACAAAATTAACACGGATATGTCAAACCTTGCGAAAATTGTCGCTGGTGTTTCATTTATATTAATCGTCTTAATTATTGCAGTGATAATTTTATCATATAGACTAATTACGCATCCACATCCACAACTTGAGGGAAATCTAACCTCGCATCTTTTGATTGATACTGTTTATGTCTATAGAGATGAAAACGGGATACCACATATATTTGCGAAGAACGAACATGACCTTTATTTCGCTCTCGGATATGTCACCGCACAAGATAGATTATGGCAAATGGATCTCTCACGAAGAATTGCAAGCGGAAGGTTATCTGAAATTTTCGGTATTGAAACAATTGAAATTGACATACTTTTTAGAACGCTTGGGTTAAATGAGACAGCTCAAAAAATGCAGAAATATCTAAGCGAAAAATCAATTGAGATATTAAAATCGTATACAGATGGAGTAAACTACTTTATTCAAACTCACAAGGGAAATTATCCAGTTGAGTTTAAATTACTTGGATATGAACCTGAGCCGTGGAGCATTACCGATTGCCTTTTGATAACAAGATTAATGGCTTGGCAGTTAAATTTCGCTTGGTGGACCGAACCAGTTTTTACGGAGATTTTAGCAAAGGTTGGAGAAGAAAAGTTTGAAAAAATAATCCCTGAATATCCAGCAAACGCACCGCTCATTTTAAAGCGATATCTAATCCCAACAGGAAAATTTGTTGATGCAAATATCAAGTTTAGAGAAATCTTTGGAAAACTTTCCGATGGAATAGGAAGCAACTCGTGGGTTATTTCTGGTAAAATATCAAAAACTGGCAAGCCAATGCTTGCGAATGATCCACACCTTCCATATTCCTTGCCATCAATTTGGTATCAAGTGCATCTTAATAATGGTGAAATTGATGTCGTTGGTGTTAATATACCTGGAACTCCTGGAATAGTTATCGGGAGAAATAATTATATTGCTTGGGGTTTGACGAATGTTATGCTTGACGATGCTGACTTTTACATTGAAAAGATTGACACTGCTAATAAAAAATATCTCTACGATGGGAATTGGTTACCTTTGAATGAAAGGGAGGAGATCATTCAAGTAAAAAATAAAAGAGAGTATAAGTTTAAAGTTTTATCTACACACCGCGGACCGATTATAAGCGATGTTTATGAGATAAGTTTTACTGAATATTTTCCAAAACCAGAGGCAAGATTTATAACGACAAGCGCTATATCTATGCAATGGACTGGCAACTTAATCTCTGATGAAATTCTCGCATTTTACAAAATTAATCACGCGAAAAATTGGGATGAATTTAAAGAGGGACTTAAACTTTTCACTGTTCCCGCGCAAAATTTCATCTATGCTGATACACTTGGGAACATCGGATATTACTGCGCTGGTAGGATTCCAATAAGAAAAAACTTAAATCCAATTTTAATAAATCCTGGAGATAAAACCGATTATGATTGGACCGGTTTCGTTCCATTTAATCATTTGCCAAATTTGTTAAATCCACCAGAAAATTTCATCGCAACTGCAAATAATAAAGTCGTTTCAGATGACTATCCATATTACATTAGCTATCTTTGGGAGCCAGAATCAAGAGCTGTGAGAATAAATGAGTTTCTTTCATCAAGGGAAAAGTTTGACTTAAATGATTTTAAAAATTTACAGTTGGATTACTTTTCTCATTATGCAAAGGAATTAACGCCATTTATCATTTCTGCTTTTAGTGGTCTTGATGTTAACGACAATTTTGTCAAAGAAGCCGTGGGATATTTAAAGAATTGGAATTTTAACTTCACTCGTGATGATGTAGCGACTACAATTTTTAATGCTTTTATTGTTGCTATGTTGAAAAACACTTTTGAAGATGAACTTGGGAGTGAACTTTACAAAAGATTTGTATTTTACTCTGGCGTCCCGCTGAGAATTTTAGCACAATTAATAATTAAAGGAGATACGCTATGGTTTGACAATGTAAAAACAGCCGACAGAGTAGAGACAAGAGATGATATTATACGTTTAAGTTTTGAAGAAAGTGTTCATAATTTGAGGAAACTTCTTGGTGATGATATTTTATCTTGGCACTGGGGCAAGGTTCATAAGCTTGAACTTATCCATCCGCTTGGTTTAAAAAAGCCACTTGATAAAATTTTCAACCTTGGTCCATTTGAGGTTGGTGGTGCTGGGACGACCGTGAATAATGCAGGTTTCAGCGTGCTAAAGCCGTTTAATTGTGTTGTGGGCCCATCAATGCGACAAATTGTTGATTTTTCTGAAAATTCATTATATTCAATTATACCAACGGGACCTTCTGGGCAAATTATGAGCAAATTCTATGATAGCCAAACTCAGCTTTACTTAAAAGGAGAGTACATTAAAATTGAAATAAGCAGAGAAAAAATAGAAAAGAGCAATCCAAAGATATTGAGGTTTATTCCATCTGAATGAGATCAAAAAAGCGAAATATATTTTTGTTTGTTACTTTTGGAGCTACATTTTTAACAGGGCTTATTTTGCTGATTTTGAAAATTTTAAGCGCAAGTTATAAATTCTCTAACGAAGAGGAAATTACAGTTAATAATCCATCTTATCAAATAGATGTTTTAAATGCTTGTGGAGTTGAAGAGATAGCTTTCCAGATTACACAATATTTAAGAACCAAGGGGTTTGATGTAATTGATTACGGAAACTATGGCTCTGTCGTTAATGAAAGTTTTGTTATTGATCGCGTTGGGAAACCTGATACAGCAAAGTTGATCACAAGAGCGCTTGGCATAAAGGAAGGTAGAATCATAAGGTCAAAGGCGAAATATTACAATGAATTTACAATCGTCATTGGTAAAGATTATATGTCGTTGAAACCATTTAAAAACAAAAGAGAGGAAGATTTTTGAGACCTAAAACAATTGCTAAAAAAGCTGCTCAACTTGCGCTTGAGAAAAAAGCCGAAGATGTTGTTATAATGGATGTGAGGAAATTAACATCAATTACAGATTTTTTTGTGCTGTGTTCTGCTGAATCATCAATTCAGTTGAAAGCAATTGTAGATCACATAGTTGAGGAACTTGAGAAAAAGGATATCAAAGCTTGGCATATTGAGGGGTATACGAATCTGACTTGGGTTTTGATTGATTATGTTGATGTTGTGGTTCATGTGTTTTTAAAACCTGCCAGGGAATTCTATGGTCTTGAAAGGTTTTGGGGTGATGCGAAGTTTGAATATGTAACGGAAAACGATTTGAAACCAAAAACAAAGAGAAAAAAGGATAACAAAAATGTTTCGGACGGCGAGGGAATATCTGAAAGAAAAGATTAAATTAGCTCTAAGCAAAATTGGAATTCAACTTGATGGAATTGAACTTGTTTTTGACAAACCAAAGAATGAAACTTTTGGTGATTTTGCGACAAATGTAGCAATGTTAATAGCAAAGAGAATGGGGAAAAACGCAAGGGAAGTCGCTCAACAAATACTTTCAAATCTTGAAATAGAACCTCAGTATATTGAAAAAGTTGAGGTTGCTGGACCCGGTTTTATTAATTTTAAACTTACTTCAAAATTTTACATTCAACAAATTCGTGAAATTTTGACTCAAGGTGAAAATTATGGAAAAATAGATATTGGAAAAGGGAAAAAAGCAAATGTTGAATTTGTAAGTGCAAATCCAACTGGTCCTCTCACTGTTGGACATGGCAGGAACGCGGTGCTTGGCGATACAATCGCTAATATACTTCAATGGGCTGGATTTGATGTTACAAGAGAATACTACTTTAACAACGCTGGAAGGCAAATGAAAATCCTTGCTGATTCAGTTCGTCTAAGGTATCTTGAATTGCTTGGAGAAAAAATTGAATATCCACAGGAGTATTATCAAGGAGACTATATTAAAGATATTGCGCAGATGTTGTTAGATGAATATGGTGATTCGCTAAAAAACGAGAGTGATTTGAAAATTTTTAAAGAAAAAGCTGAAGCAGTTATCTTTGACGATATTAAGAAAACTTTGAAGAGGTTAGGTATTGAGTTTGATGTTTTTTACAATGAAGATTGGCTTTATGAGAAAAAAATTTGGGATGTCGTTGCGGAGCTTGAAAAGCTCGGTTATGTTTATGAGAAAGACGGTGCGAAATGGTTCATGGCAACGAAAGTTGGAGGAGAACAGGATAAAGTTCTAATTAAAAGCACGGGAGAACCTACATATAGATTACCAGACATAGCTTATCATATTGAGAAATTTAAGAGAGGATTTGATTTAATAGTTGATGTTTTCGGTGCCGATCATATTGCAGAATATCCAGATGTTTTACGCGCGCTTAATGTTCTCGGATATGATACATCAAAAATTAAAGTATTAATTTATCAGTTTGTAACATTGGTACGTGATGGTGAAGTAGTTAAAATGTCTACGAGAAGAGCGAATTATGTTACGCTTGATGAGTTAATAGATGAAGTTGGTCCTGATGTTGTTAGATTTTTCTTTTTAAATAGAAGTAGGGATGCACATTTAAATTTTGATCTAACTTTAGCAAAAAAACAGTCGGAAGAAAATCCTGTTTATTATCTACAATATGCTCACGCTAGAATTGCAAGCATCTTGAGATTTGCGAAAGATTCGGGAATTGAAATTGATAAGGTAAATGAAGCAAATTTAGAATTACTCAGGGAAAAAGAGGAAGTAGAGCTTGCGAAATTATTAGGTGAATTTCCAGAGATAGTTGAAGTTGCATATTTAATGCTTGAACCGTTGAAAATAATAAATTATTTGAATGAAGTTGCAGAATCGTTTCATAGATTTTATCATAGGCATAGAGTTGTTGGTGCTGATAACGCTCTTACATTATCTCGCCTTTCGCTTTGTTTAGCTACAAAAATCGTTATTGCAAATGGACTGAAAATACTAGGAATATCAAGACCAGAAAAAATGTAAAACTTAATGTAACCCAAAAACGAGCAAGAATTTGCTTGACTTTAAAATCAGAGTATCTTATATTTGAGGTGAATCAAAAAAAATTTGGAGGCTCAATTATGTGGAAAAGGTTAGTACTTTTTACCTTAATTGCTCTGTTAATTTCTTTTCCTTTCTATCAAGCGCTTGCTGATGTATATGCAAGTAATATAAGATTTACCAATCCGGATGGAATAACACCGTTTGATGGAAGCTTTGCTGACAGAACCGGGGTGCGGATTTGGTTTACTTTAAATGATTCTGCTTCTGTTGTTGAAGTGAAAATTCGTCCCGCAACTGCACCAACTTATGTTAAAACTATAACAGCTTATAACTTAAAGTTAGGAGATAATAGCGTTTATTGGGATGGAACAAATGATAGTGGAGTACCAGTGCCGGCTGGAAATTGGATTGTGGAAATAACTGCACGACAACTTCGTGGTTATACTGCATGGACCCAAGTTTGGGAAAATCCAGTTTATACAGGTGGAGGTATTGGATTGAGCAACAGAGACATTGATGTCAACAAAGATCCAAATAGCAAAAACTTTGGCTTTATTTATATTACTGAATCAACGACTACTTACCAGTATAACCGTATGATTAAAGTTAGTGCTTATGGTTCTCTTATAGCTGAATTTGACAGATCACCGACTTTCATTAACTCAAACTTTGATCCATGGCATTTAGCAATTGCAAGAGATGGAAGAACTTATGTTACCTATAATACCCTCAGACAAATAAGAGTTTACAGCGATGTAGTTCTTGTTGATTCATTTTCAATTCCATTTGCACCAAGAGGAATAAATGTTTATGATACTGTGATTTTTGTTACGGGTGATAAGTATATTTATAGAATTGGGAAAGTTGGTAAGACTATATTGTCAAGAGATTCACTTCCGGGAGTTGGATTTTTCAGAGACATTGCAATTGATGATTCTGGTTATGTGTTTGTCGCAGGCGGGGCAAGTTCAACAGTTTACAGGAGAATTTACAGATTTAAATTAGGTGCTACTGGTTTAACTGTTCTTGATTCTGTGGAACTTCCAGACAATGTCACTCATATTGTTATCTATTCTGGTTCTAACTTGACTACAAATGTAGATGACATACTTTATGCGAGGGCCATTGGAGCAAATGGTGGTGTATTCAAAGTAAGCTTTAACCCACCAAGCTATGAACGATTATTTATTCCTGTTGCAAGCACTTCTGGAAGCCATGCCATTGCTGTTGATGTTGTAGGGAATATCTATTATGCAAATCCATCACAGGAATGGGTAAGAATGTATGCTCCACCTAACGGACCAAATTCATTTACAACAAGAGCACCTGATACTCTTGTTGTTGTAAGCCCCGGAAAAGCTGCAAAGCTCGTAACACTTGCTGAAGCGAGAAAAGACGATAATAACGATTATATTCCTGATTACAGAGTTACGGGCGATACTTTGCTTGTTTATGGAGTTATTACATCTCCCAATTACACGGCGTCTGCAGGCGCTACATCATACTACATACAAGATGAAACTGCTGGACTAAATGTTTTCAGAACGGGTGTTGTCTTAAACTTTGATCTTGGTGATTATATTATGGTGATAGGTAAAATGGATATATTTAGAGGTTTGACAGAAATAATACCATTAACAGCTGATACGACATCAATAAAAGTTCTTTGGAAAAATCATCCTCTGCCTACGCCAAGAAAATTAACAGTCGCTGAATTTCTTGCAAATTTTGAGAGGTATGAAGGTCAGTTAATTAGACTTGATTCTCTTTGGAAAGCAGCAACATCACCAGCTTGGCCAGCAAGTGGAGCAGATGCAAATATGATTTTCACTTCATATGCCAGAACTGAGACATTAACCGTCAGAATAGATAGAGACACTGACATAGATGGTCAGCCTGAACCACGATATCCTGTAAGTATTATTGGAATCGCAACGCAGTTTACTGCTGGACCAACTGTCTATACGGGTGGTTATCAAATCTCGCCAAGATATTACTCTACTGATTTTATAACGGTTAATTTGCCTCCTTCAGCTGTGACCTTAGTTTCACCTGGTGACAGCGCATTTGTTCGTATACTTTCCACAGATACAATAAGATTTGTTTGGAATAGAGCAAGAGATGGCAATGTGCCCGAAGATACTTTGACATACATCTTCTGGTTAGCAAAAGATAGAAACTTTACTACTGCAAGTATCATCAGGCGAGATACATTAGTGATGGATACTCTCAGGTTAGTTAGAGGTTCTGAATTATTCCCACACTTTACTGATACAACTCTTGTGCTTTTCTGGAGAGTTGATGTCACTGATAGAAAATCACCAGCTGTTAGATCAGCAACATACAGATTAAATCTTTCAAGACCTGTATCTGTAGATATAGCTAATCAGGATATCCCAACTGATTACTATTTAAGTCAAAACTATCCAAATCCATTTAACCCGGTTACAACAATTAAATTTGGTTTGCCTGAAGATACCGAGGTAGAGATATCAGTTTACAATATACTTGGGCAAAAGGTGGCAACACTTGTTAATGAGTTCAGACGAGCTGGACACTATGTTGTTCAATTTGACGGAAGTAATTATGCATCAGGAACTTATTTCTATGTTTTGAAAGCAGGTAATAGAATCATAAAGAATAAGATGTTGCTTATTAAATAGTTCCCGTTTGAAATCCACAAAATTTTGAAAGCCCGGGTCTATCCCGGGCTTTTTTGTTCATATTTGACACCTACCCTCATTTGCTTGTCTCTAAAATTCACAATTGCAATCCGTAAAACCCCAACAAATTTTATTGTGTTTCAATTAGTTTGTGATATTAAATGTCGTGGCATAATATTTGAAAATCTCTATTTATGACTCTAATTATTTGAAAGTCATAGATATAGATTTTTATGAAGGAAATTGACGAGAATGAGCCTGTATTTCCAATAGGCATAGTAGCCGAACGACTCGGGATCTCGGAGCACACAATAAGATTATATGAGAAAGAAGGCCTGATTATACCTTACAAAAAAGAAAGTGGACATCGTTTGTTTAGTCAGATAGATATGCAAAGAATTGAATGTATAAAGAAAACGATAGCGGAAAAGAAAGTAAGTATAGCAGGAATCAGGAGGCTATTAGCTTTAATCCCTTGTTGGGAGATTAAAAAATGTGAAGATGAAATTAAGATTAATTGTCCTGCATATTTTGATTATGAAAAACCTTGTTGGTTACATAAAGCAAATCTTAAAGGTGAGTGCGCCACTAATGATTGCAGGCAATGTCCAGTATATAATTCAATTAGAAGTTGTAGTGAGCTCAAGGAGCTTTTAAAGAAATTCATGCAGAAAACATCAATATAAAACAAAACGGTTACCAAAAATGGAGCAAAATAAACTTTCAATGGTTGTTTTTAGTGGTGATATGGATAAGTTGATGGCAGCATTTATTATCGCAACGGGGGCAGCAGCCTCTGGAATGGAAGTAAGCATGTTTTTTACATTTTGGGGTCTACAGGCAATTAAAAAATCTGAAAAAACAGGAAAAAGCTTCTTTGGAAAATTGCTTGGTGTGATGCTAAAAGATATAAATACCGTTGGTCCAAGCAAAATGAATTTCGGAGGAATTGGAAGATGGATGTTCAAAAAAATGATGAAGGCAAAAAATGTAGCGATGCTAAATCAACTCCGCGATATGGCAATTCAACTTGGCGTTAAACTTATACCATGCCAGATGAGTATGGAAGTAATGGAATTAACATTAGATAAGTTAATACCTCAAGTTTCGCAACCTGCTGGGGTGGCAACATTTCTTGAAGAGGCAAAAAATTCAAAAATTACATTGTTCATATAAAAATTAAATATAAGGAGATTAAAATGGCTGACCAAGTAAAAGTTGATCTTGTTCTTGATCTCAAAGGATTACTTTGCCCATTACCAATTGTAAAATTATCTCAAGCAATAAAAGATTTACCACTTGGTGCAGTTATAGAGGGAATTGCAACAGATCCTGGGGTTATGGCTGATGTTCCAGCTTGGGCAAGAGCTAGTGGACAGGAGTTAATTTCAATAGAACAACAAGGTAAGGAATACAGATTTTTGATAAGAAAGGTAAAATAATTAACAACGGAGATAATCTTATGTTCTGGCTTGACTTTACAAAATTTTTAGCAACAATGTCACTTCTATTTTTCGTTGCCGGATTAGCATACCACTACTACAAAACCAAGCGGTTGAAATCTGTATCTGATTTTTCACTTCCGAAGGGTTCAGACAAAATTGGAGTGATCTATGCTTTTACGATTGGGATGCTACCATGGGTTAAGGAAAGCACACGGAAACATTGGATCGCATATACGCGAGGTGTAATTTTTCATATCGGAATATTTACAGCAATAGCAGTTTTGATTCTAAAACTTCTCAATATTGAAATTAATTCTTCGCTCATAAAACTATTTGCGACTATCGTAGGAATTGGAGCAGTTGTGGGATTTGTAGGGATTGTATTGAGGATTATTGAGAAAAACCTTCGTGAAATTAGCACATTTGATGATTTTATTTCTACTTTTCTTGTTAGTTTGTATCTTGCAGCTACCACCTTTGCACTTATTAATGTAAAGTTTGATCCATTAATGTATGTTATTTCATCTTTCACCTTGATATATGCGCCTTTGGGGAAAATAAGGCATTGTTTGTATTTCTTCTTTTCAAGGTTCTTCTTTGGAATTCATCTTGGTCGCAGAGGAATTGTCCATAAACATACGGAGGTAATCTATGGCGGGTAATGAGAATATTCAAAAAGTTTTTGAACTATTGGACAAACAATTAAATCAACCTTTGAAATCATCTCTTGAAGTTTGCGCAAGATGTGGTATATGTGCAGAGGCGTGTCATTATTATGTATCTGAACCAAAACTTGAACATGTACCTGCGTTTAGAGCCGAACAATTAAGAAAAATTTATAGACGAAAATACAACTTCTTTGGGAAATATTTCCCATGGCTTGTCAATGCACAAGAACTTGATGAAGAGCAATTTAACAAGCTCGTTGAAATAGCTTTTTCTGAATGCACTCTTTGCAGAAGGTGTACTTTTAATTGTCCGCTTGGTGTAGATACACCTCTTGTTATGAGAGTTATAAGGGCAATTTCAACCGCAACTGGTAAAGCGCCTGAAATTTTGGTTATGCTTGCTGATTCAGCGATAGCGAAAGGTGAAAATCCAGAAATTTTCAAAGAAATTTTTATACAACAGATTTCTGAACTTGAAAAGGAACTACAGGAATTGACAGGTGATAAAGAAGCAAGAATCCCTGTGGAAAAAGAAGGAGCCAGGGTTTTATATGTTGGGCTCGCAGGTGCTCATTCAATATTGCCACCCGCGATAATTTTCAATGAAGTAAAAGAAGATTGGAGTTTAAGTGTCTTTGAAGCAGCAAATTATGGTGTATTCCTTGGCGATGTTGAAAGAGCAAAGAAAATTGCAAAACGAATAATTGACGAAGCAAAAAGATTGAGAGTTCAAGAAGTTATTATAGCAGAATGTGGACATGCAACTACTGCTTTGGTTTGGGATGCTCCTAATTGGTTTGGTGAACAATTTCCGTTTAAAGTTAGAAGCATAGTTGAAATCGTAGCTGAATACATTCAAAGTGGAAAATTAATACTTGAACCTGATGCGAATTTGGAAGCCGTTACATATCATGATTCATGTAATCTTGCGAGAGCAAGTGGTATATTAAAAGAACCGAGAATTATATTGAATTCTGTTGTTAAAAACTTCAAAGAGATGAACCCTCATGGTGTTGAAAACTATTGTTGTGGTGGCGGTGGAGGATTAGTTGCACTTCCAGAATATTACGAAAAAAGAATGAAGGCAGGGAAAGCAAAAGCTGAACAAATAAGAAAAACTGGTGCAAAAATCGTTGCCACAGCGTGTGAAAATTGTAAACTCCAACTCAATGATTTAAATAACTACTATAACCTTGGAATTGAAGTGAAAGGGCTTGTTGATTTGGTAGCCAACGCAATTTTACATAGAAAAAGTATCAAGCAAGAAAAAATTACATCTTGAATATAACAAGCACCTATAGCCACTTGGTATAAAATTCCTTGAGATCTGCTGAACCAAGTGGTAAAAACAACAAATCTAAAAATCTAAAAACAAAAAAGAGGTAGAAGCCATGAAGCAACTCAAATACCTTATCTTGGTGACTTTGATTATTTTCATTGCAGTTGATCTTTTAGCTCAAAGCCCTGCCAATTTCCCAACAAGCCTTCATAAGACAAGGGAAGGCAAGAGAACTTGGTACAAAGCTGCTAACGATGGATTTGAGAAAATAACAAATATCCCAATTGAAAATGTGAATTGTTTGAAGTGTCACCCTGGAACCAAAGCTGATGGAACTCCGATTAACCCGGCTACATATGATCCTGATTGTGCTGATTGCCATAATTTCGCCCAAGGGACAAGAGTTCCAGATGATATTTGCTTAAAATGTCACACAAGGCAGAGAAGAGAACGAGAAATTTATGGATTATCAGCTGATGTCCACTATGCAAAAGGTTTCAGATGTATGAGTTGCCATACTCAACGAGAAATGCATGGAGATGGGAGAACTTATTCATCATGGCTTGATCCAGGTGCAACCGACGCAAAATGTGAGAATCCAGGATGTCATCCAACAATTTCATCTACTCCTGCGCATACCCTTCATCCAAATGTGCATTGCACTGCTTGCCATGCCAGAACTGTGATAACATGTTATAACTGCCATTTTGAAAGCGAATTAACACCCGCAAAAATTAAAAGACCATATGGTATACTTCGTGATTTCTTGCTTCTTGTTCGCAGGATGCCAGAAGGAAAGATTTACTCTGGAACTATGATGACAATTACATATCAAGGTAAATCATTTGTAACCATTGCACCATATCGTGCTCACTTAATTTTGCCTAAGGATTCCACTAGAAAATGTTCTGAATGCCATAATAATGCTAATGTTAGAACCTATAACCAAACTGGGCAACTTTATGTTGTAAAGTGGGATACTGCCCTAAAGAGGTTAATTAATACCAAAGGAGTTATACCAGTTCCACCAGATTGGAAAACTTCATTGTTATTTGACTTTGTAGATTACACAGGTAGACCTGATACAACTTATACAGATCCAACCAAGTGGGTATTTTTGAAATCAACCGCTGACTTAAGACAGGAATTGACTCAATATGTTGCACCGCTAACCGCAACGCAGATGGCTAAAATCTCTATGCCTGTCTCTGTAGAAGATAACCGTAAACTTATTCCATCCGAATATAAACTTTTGCAAAACTATCCAAATCCATTTAACCCAGCAACGACAATTGAATTCCATTTACCAAAGGAAACGATCGTATCCCTAAAAGTTTATAATGCTGCTGGTGTTGAAATTAAAACTTTGATTTCAAATGTGAGATACAGTGCCGGAATTCATAGAATTAGCTTTGATGCAAGCAATCTGCCAAGCGGTGTGTATCTTTATAAGATATCTACCCCTGAATTCACTGATATGAAGAAGATGGTCTTGATTAAGTAGTGTTATTTATTTTCCGTCGTGAAAAGAGCGGGAGCTTTAAAGCTCCCGCTTTTTTATTTTTAGGGGTTTGAAATTTGAGTTTATTTTTTTAATTTTTTAGAAACAAAAAATTAAAAAACAAGTTTAATGGCTGAAAAGAAAAAAGCAGAAAAACCTCAAACGAAAAAAGCGCTTGAAACATCAAGCTATTTGATTGATATCAATCCAAAGTATCATTCTATTATCTACATTTTTTTGATAATTCTCTTGTTGCTTGTTTTATTCAATAAGGCTTTGATAGAAGGTAAAATTTTTATATCTGGAGATATAATTGCATTCAAAAGTTGGTACGCTCTTGGGGAAGATGCTCGTGAACAAAAAGTCCCTTTACTTTGGAATCCCTACATTTTTTCAGGAATGCCAGGTTATGCTAGCTTAATTGTCGGTCCTGAACGAACCTTTGATTTAATAGGAGTTATAAGGGATTTTATATTTAACTTAATATCTAAAATTTCTCCCGATAGAGAAGTTTTTGATATTGTAATTTACATGATTATTCACCTGATAATCATGGCTATTGGGGCATATGTTCTGGCGCGTCAGAAGGGAATGAGCAAATTTGTTTCTTTCATAGTTGCTTTTTCCATGACTTTTTCAACTTTTTTTATCGTTTGGATTACGGTTGGACATCAGACCAAAATTATTACTATGTCTGTTTTTCCATATTTGTTATTGCTAATTGAAAAAACAAATGAAAAAATAAAAATAATCAACATAGCACTGCTCACAATAGTAATTTGGGTAATTTTCGCAGCCTCTCACATTCAAATGATGTTTTATATATACCTCGCTGTTGGAATCTATTACTTAACAAACTTGATAGTTAAAATCACAAAAAAAGAAAATATTTTTGGATTAGTTCGTTCTGGCTTTGTGTTTGCTTTAGCGACACTTTTAGCTTTTGGAATTTTCCTTGACAAGTATTTACCAGTTCTTGAATATAACAAATATTCAATTCGTGGACAGCCACCGATAACTGAAATGAAAGAATCACAAGGTGAAGAAAAAGGAACCGCTCAAAAAACTGGTCTTGACTATGAATACGCGACGCAATGGTCATTTAGCCCTGGCGAGATTTTGACATTCATAATTCCATCTACTTATGGATTTGGTTGGAGAAATTACAATGGAATTTTAAGCGGTGGTGAAACTGTCCGATTGAATACCTATTTCGGACCAATGCCATTTACAGATGCAGCAAATTACCTTGGTGGAGTTGTGGTTCTACTTGCCATAATTGGAATAATTTTGAATTTCAAAAATGACACTTTTGTTAAATTTTTAACCTTTCTATCTTTGATCTCACTTTTTATTTCGTTTGGAAAAGAATTTCCATTGTTATACGATCTTTTCTTCTACTATGTCCCTTTCTTTAACCGTTTCAGAGTTCCAAGCATGATCTTATCTCTTGTAATGTTTGCTGTTCCAATTCTTGCAGGTTATGGTTTGAATTCCATTTTACAATTCTATAAAAACGGATTCCCTGAAAAAGTTAAAATTGCTTTTAGAAATTTAGCTTTAGTTTTTGGAGGATTGTTTATGTTTTCAATTATCTTCAAAAGCTTTATTTCAGATATATATCGTTCTCTCTTCGCTACTGATAAAGCTCTCTCATTGGTTATTCAAAGCAACTTTGGGATGATAAATCAGGAACTTTTCAATAGAGTTGTTCCATATATTTACGAGTTCATTTTTAATAATTTTTTAACTGATTTTCTCATTTTCCTTGGGCTTTCCACGATCTTATGTGCGCTTATTTATTTGCTTTCCCTTCGCAAAATAAACTTACATATTTTCAATTTTGGCATTGCTTTAATTGTAATCTTTGATTTGTGGCGGGTTGATAATATGGTGCTTCATTACTCAAATAAAGAAGAACTAACATCAATATATAAAGCTCCTGACTATGTTGAATACATAAAGCGTGATACCACTCTTTATAGGGTCATTGAACTCTCTGGAGGTCAACCTGTTATGTCAAATTATCTTGCTCTGTATCGTTTACAAAATGCATTTGGCTATCATGGCGCAAAGATGAGAAGTTATCAAGATCTAATTGATGTCGCTGGAATTACAAATCCATTTGTTTTAAACCTTTTGAATGTTAAGTATGTAATAAGTGATAGATACGATTCTATTTACGGAAATTTGGTTTACAACGGTAGCAAGAAAGTTATATTTAATCCAAATTATTTACCGAGGGCCTTTTTTGTAAACCGCTATCAAGTTGAGAAACCGTTAAATATACTTCTTAAAATGAAAAATGCAGAATTTAACCCGCGCGATGTAGTTTTCCTTGAAGATACACTCGACATTAAGATTGATCCACCAACTGAAAAGGCCTATGTTGAATTAATGAAATACCAAATTCAAAAAATAATTTTGAAAGCAAATGCGACAGGGAATAACCTTTTGTTCTTAAGCGAAACTTGGTATCCAAACTGGAAATGTTATATTGATGGTAAAGAAGTCCCTGTTTATAAAGCTAATTATGTTTTTCGTGCTGTTGTGGTTCCACCTGGTATACATGAGATTGTATTTGTTTATGAAGATAAAGAATTTGAACTTGGTAGCAGAATTAGTTTGTTTATAAATATCTTAATTCTTGGTGCACTTTTAATTTCACTTATTCCATATGCCCAAAAACTCATCCTTAAAGCCGAGAAACGATGAAAATTCTAATCCTCTCGCATAAAATGCCGTATCCTCCAAAGGATGGAGGAAGTATCGCAACGCTAAACTATGCAAAAGAATTGGCAAATCTTGGCTGTGAGATTACCATTCTCGCAATGAATACTTATAAAAGAAAATTTGAGGTAGATAAAATTCCAGACGAGTTAAAGAAATTAATAAAATTTTACGCTGTTGATGTTGATACGAAGATAAAAGTTTGGTATCTTTTTATAAATATGTTTCAAGATGTCTCATACCACATCTGGCGCTATGGAGCATCTTTGAAGTATAGAAACACCTTAATTGAGATTTTAAATAATCATAAATTTGATATTGTTCAGCTTGAGGGATTATACTTAGCACCTTATTTAAGTTTAATTAAAAAGAACTCAGATGCCAAGGTCGTCTTGCGCTCGCATAATATAGAGTATGAAATACTTGAAAGATATGCTGAGTGGGAGAGATCAATTTTAAAAAAATACTGGTTAAAAGTTCAGTCAAAAAGGTTAAAAAAATATGAGTTTAAAGTATTAAATCAATTTGATGCGGTTATTGCTATAACTGAAAGGGATGCAAAAGTTTTAAAAGAAAACGGCTGTAAAGTTCCAATCTTCGTTGCTCCCGCTGGGATTGAGATTGATAAATATAAAGCACAATTGTTATCAGTTGATTCTAATTCTATATTTTTCTTGGGCGCGCTTGATTGGTTTCCAAATCAGCAAGGTCTTGAGTGGTTTTTAAATAATGTATGGATGGAATTATACGAAAAATTTCCAAGTTTAAAATTTTACATTGCAGGTCGCAATCCAAATTTATGGAAATTCTCTTCAAAGGTTTCTAAATTCCCAAATGTTGAGCTCGTAGGTGAGGTTGAAGATGCCATTGAGTTCATGAAAGACAAACAAACTATGATAGTTCCAGTTTTCGCTGGAAGTGGAATTAGAGTGAAAATTATTGAAGCCCTTGCATTAGGGAAAATTGTTGTAACAACAAGTGTTGGAATTGAGGGAATTGAAGCAAATCAAGTTAAAAATGTTTTAATAGCTAATACGAAGGATGAATTTATAGAAAAAGTTAGCAAAGCTCTTGAAATTAAAAGTGAAAATTTGAAAAATGAAACGATTAAAATAAAAGAAAGATACGATATTAGGTTTTTGACAAGAGCTTTATTTGAGTTTTACAAACAAATTACAACATAATCCTCTCAAAACATCAACTTAAAAGAAAAGATATGCGAATAACTTTTATCGGTTCCTTTGTTAAAACGAAAACTGGAATTGAAAGAATTAATGAGGAGTTAATTAAAAGATTAATTCAAGATGACGAAATAGAAAAAATAGATATCATAGCACCAAAACAAAGAGCTCACTTGCAAGATATTGTAATAAAAAGCGATAAAGTTAGGCTACAAACATTTCCAACTTCTTTTTTAAAATTGCTCTTTTTTATTCCAAGATTCATAAAAACTATCGGAGGTAATCCGGTTTGTGTTATAGCCAATATAAGGCCTATAGCAATTATAGCTTATCTTTGCTGTTTTTTTAAATATCAAACCAAAATAATTCAAATCGTTCCAGATATCATCGCTTGGCATTATCCAAAACTTTTTCCATTTATTGTTTCTTTATCTTTTAAAATTTTTGGTATCTTATTTAAAAATTTTCCTTCTTTGTATATCGTCCATTCTGAGTTCACAAAAAACGATCTAATTACAGAGTGGGGCATAGATGAGAAGAAAATAAAAGTTGTAAAATTAGGAACCTTCATTAAACCTCACCAACCTAGAGACAATTTCGGCAGCAAGAAGATCCTATTTGTTGGAACAATAGAGCCAAGAAAAGGACTTGACAAACTGCTTGATGCTTACGAGATTATCAAACAAGAAATACCTGATGTTGAGCTTATTATATGTGGCAAGATAGGATGGAAAGTAAAAGATCTCGTCCTCAAATTGAATAAAATGATAAGCACTAATACCAAAGTAAAATATTTAGGATATGTTGATGACGATAAGTTAATAAATCTATATCGTGAGGTTGATGTTTGTGTTTATCCGTCTTTTTATGAAGGCTTTGGATTACCACCACTTGAAGCGATGGCTTGCGGTTGCCCAGTTATAGTTTCAAATACCTCATCACTTCCAGAAGTGGTAGGGGAAGCAGGAATTACTGTAGATCCAATAGATGTTAAACAGCTTGCTACTGCTATAAAAGAAGTTATTCTAAATGATGCTTTAAAGAGAAAATTAAGCATCGCCGGAATTCAAAAAGCCGAAGAGTACGATCTAAATGTCAATCTACTTCAATTAATTGAAGTAATTAAAAATGCTTGATCTTACGATATCTATTGTGAATTATGACACAAGTGAAATGATTGTAAAGTGTCTTGATAGCATTTTTAAATTTACAAAAAATTTAAATTTTGAAGTTATAGTTGTTGATAATGGATCATCAGATGGAAGTCCCGAAATTATCGCAGAAAGATTTCCTTCCGTAAAGTTAATTAAAAATCAGCAAAACGAAGGATTTGCAAGAGCTCATAACAAAGCTTTTAAATTATCTTCAAGTAAATATTTCGTAGTTTTAAATTCCGATGTTGTTATAGAGCATAACGCATTCAAAGAACTTGTTGATTTTATGGAAAAAAATCCCGATGTTGCTTTACTATCCCCAAAGGTTTTTTATCCAGATGGACGTATTCAAGATATCATTGATTACAGCCCTAGCATAAAAGATGTTTTGTTAAAAATTTTTTATAGAGTCAAACTCATAAATAAAGAAAAATTTCACGCCTATAGCCCTATTAATTTCAACTATAATCAAATGAAAATCTTAACATCTAATGAATATATAACTGGTTGTTGTTACTGTGTTCGCAGAGAACATATAAAAAACGATGAACTTTTTGATGAAAAATTCTCACCAGTATATTTTGAAGATACGGATTTATGTGCTCGCTTAATTAATGCGGGATTTAAAGTAGTTTATTATCCGAAAACTTATGTAATACACCATCACGGTTATACTGTTTATAAAAAGCGAGAAAGCAACTATAAAGATTTTGTAAACTTTAGGGTTATCTACAGATTGAATAGGTATTACTACTTTAGAAAGCACAAAGGATACATACAGGAAATTTTAGTCAGGTTACTTGATTTTGCTGAATCCTTAATTTTGCTAACCTGGAGATTGCCAAAATGGTTTCTTGAAAAAAAACAGCATGATAGAATATATCTTGAGATAGATTTTAATACATTAAAAGCAAGTTTGGGTTTGATAAAAAAACATAAATTGGTATGAAAAAAGTTGCTCTGGTTAGAGGGAATGCTTTGACAAAATTTGAACTACAATATTACTATCCCCTTGAAGACCGATTTGAAATTGTTGGAATAACAACATTGAAAAATCAGTTTAATGTTAATGAAAATAAATTAAAAATAATCCGCCTTCCTTCTGTTTACGATTTTGAATTTTTCATCCCAAGAAAATTTAAATTTAGAAAAATTTACCAGCGAATTTTTTACTATGAACTATTCTGGCAGAAAATTTTTGGGCTTGAAAAGGCATTAAAAAACTTTGATATAATCCACTCGGGCGATTTGGAGTATTTCTATACTTATCAATCTGCAAAAGCAAGGTTAAAGTATGATAAAAGATTAGTAATAACACAATGGCAAAATATACCATTTGCATATGGATTGCGAGGATACCGCTTTGTGGAAAGCAAAAGATTCAAAATTTTAAAAGAAGCCATTGATGTTATAATTGCGAAATCGGAAAGAACAAAATTGGCGCTTATACTTGAAGGTTTTCGCGAGGAAAAGATTAAAATTATTAAACCCGGCATAGATCTTAACAAATTTAAACCGATGGAAAAAGACGAGTTTCTAATGAAAAAATTGGGAATAGGGGAGAATGATAAAATTATTCTATTTTCTGGACGATTACATTGGCATAAGGGGGTTCAAGTTCTTTTTAACGCCTTTAAATTACTTCTTATGGACAAAGAAATTAATCCAAATTATGTTAAACTTTTAATTGTTGGGACTGGTGAATTAAAAAATATGTTATACGATTTTTCAAAGTTCTTAAATATTGAAAAAAATGTTAAACTCGTTGGCTTCGTTGATTATGAGGAGATGCCAAAATATCACAATCTTGCGGATATTTTCGTCTTGCCAAGTGTTCCCACCCAGAGATGGCAGGAACAATTTGGAATGGTTCTTATTGAAAGCATGGCTTGTGGAAAGCCAGTTATAACCACGATGAGCGGATCTATACCTGAAGTAGTTGAAGATAATGCAATGCTTGTTCAACCCTTTGATTTTCTTGAGCTTTATAAAGCAATGAAGAAAATCCTCACTGACAATAAATTGGCAAACGAACTTAGCAAAAGGGGAAGAGAATTTGTAGTTAAGAATTACAATGCAGAAAATGTCGCAAAAGAAATTGAAAAAGTTTACAACTCTGTATTATGATGAAATGGTCAAGGAGAAAAATTTTAAGTGATTTCTCTGTAGCATTAATTGCTCAATATCTAACACAATTCATTCTTTTCTTTCGTAATTTTGTTTTTGCAAAATTACTTGGGCCTTCCGACTTTGGAATCTATGCCTCAATTTTTTTATTCTTTTCATATGGGACATATGCTAATCTTGGGATAATTGATGGGATCTCAAGAATCGCTCCATATGAAATAGGAAGCGGAAACGAAAAAAAAGTTAAAAACTTGTTTGGAGCGGGATTATTTGGACTAAATTTTATAACATCAGCATTTGTGGTTGCCCTTGTTATTTACTCAATAATATCCCCCTTTCAAACAATAGTTGAAAATAGATTTTCTGTTATATTAACTGCTTTATCTATTTTGCTGAACCAAAATTTTCTTTTCGTTATTTTATATCTGAGGATTAAGCACAATTTTAAAAAATCATACATTCTTCAACTTTTTCAAGCAATACTTGATTTCACGCTTTCAGTTATTTTGATGCTGAAATTTAAGGTGCTTGGGATATTTGTCGGAATGATGCTTGGCTTTTTAATCACGCTTCTTTTTTCATTTAAAGATTTGTTAAAAGAAATAAAACCTAACTTTAACCTTAATCTTGTAAAAGAAATTCTAAGAATTGGTTTTCAGATTTTAATTGTTGGTTTTACCTACGGATTTTTAATGAGCCTTGATAAATTTTCCGTTGCAAATTTATTTGAAAAATCGCAAATGGGAATTTACTCTATTGCGGTTGGTTTAGGAGTGATACCTTATTTTATTTCCTCTACGCTTGGACAATTTATCGGACAAAGAATGCTTGAAGAATTTGGAAGATCAAAATTAAAGGAAAATCTTAAAATTTTCCTTGATGAATCTTTGCTCGTTCTTGCGTTTATTACACCACTCGTTTCAATACTTACAATAGCTTTTGCGGAGCCATTTATCTACTTGTTTTTGCCAAAGTATGAAGAAAGTTTAAGATATGTAGATAAACTTGCGATTGCTTATTATTTCCTCTCGCTTGGCGCTATACTTGGAACATTTTTAATTAGCATAAACCAACAGATTAAGATTCTTATATTAAACCTCAGCGTCATTCCAATTGTGCTTTTTTTAAACTATGTTGTCTATAAAAATAATTTAGGATTGCTTGGAATTGCTTATGTTACCTTCTTTAATTTCTTTGTCCGAACTTTTTTTCTCTTCATTTTTAGTTATGGAAACTACGCAAGTTTACTCTCATCAATAATCTCGTTTGCTAAATTCTCGTTTCCATCCGTGCCGATCTTATTTGCTTTCGCCCTGAAGTTTTTCATATTTGATGTTTATTTAAAATTTTACTTAAGAATTTTAATATCTCTCGTTTGGCTTGTTTTTGCGGTTTACTATTTGCTGAGAAAGACGCAAATTGTTTCAAATATGATAGAAATTATTAGCAGTAAAATTGGAGTGTATTTGAGCAGAATTTCAGATTTGTTTTGAAAAAAGTTTGTTTATTTTGGATTTGATTTTTATTTTTTTATGAAAAAGAAAACAGCAGCGGTGAAGTGAAAGAGAAAAAAGGACACATACTTTGGATAGATGATGAAATAGAACTCTTAAGATCTCACATATTATTTCTTGAGCAAAAAGGATATGAGGTTTCAGTAGCCACAAATGGAGATGATGCGGTTGAATTTTTAAGAGAAAAAGGTAAGGATATTGATCTTATATTACTTGATGAGATAATGCCTGGGAAAGGTGGTCTTCAAACTTTATCTGAAATTAAAGATCTATTTCCTGGAATCCCTGTTGTTATGGTGACAAAAAATGAAGAAGAAAGTTTAATGGAAGAAGCGATTGGATATAAAATAAGTGATTATCTTACCAAGCCGGTTAATCCGAGCCAGATTTTGATGGTTTGTAAGAAATTTATTGAAGCGAAAAAAATCGCAAGTGAAAAGCTGACAATTGAATATCTTCAAGGATTTCGCTCCATTGAAAATGCTTTGATGACGGAGTTAGATTATCAAGATTGGATTGAAATTTATCTTCGTTTAATAAAATGGGATATTGAACTTGATGAACATCCAGAGTTGGGATTAAGAGAATCGCTCTTTGAACAAAGAAGACGATGCAATATTGAATTTGGAAAATATATTGAACAAAACTATCCCGAGTGGATTGCGTCGGAGAATAGACCTGTTTTATCTGTTGATATAGTTGAAAGATATATTATTCCAGAGATTGAAGATGGGAAGAATGTTGTTTTATTTGTTGTTGATTGCATGCGTCTTGATCAATGGTTTGTGATTGAAAAAGAATTACATGATTATTTCATCGTTGAAAGAGATTATTATTATTCAATTCTACCAACTGCGACTCCATATGCAAGAAACGCAATTTTCAGTGGCCTCTTTCCGATAGATATAGAGAAAAGATTTCCAGAATTATGGGAAGGGAACAACGATGAGGAAAAAAGCAGGAACAAATACGAAAGAGAATTTTTGGAGGATTTGCTAAAGCGAAACAGAGTCAATTTGAAATCAAAGATAAAATACTTCAAGATAATTGATCCAGATTTTGGAGTAGGGGTTGAGCAAAATATAACCTCTTACGCTCAAGGGCAATTAACTGCAATAGTTGTAAATTTTGTTGATATGCTTGCTCATAGCCGTAGCAATTCAACAGTTATCAAAGAGCTATCTTTTGATGAATCTGCATATAGAAGCGTAACTCATGCTTGGTTCGTTCATTCTTCATTTTACAGAATGCTTAAAACGCTTTCAAAAATGAAAAATGTTGTCGTTTTTGTCACCACCGATCACGGTAGCATAAGAGCTCTTCGCGGTTCAAAAGTTTTTGCGGATAAGGAAGCAGCAACAAATTTGAGATATAAATATGGAAGGAATCTAAGATGTGATGAGAAGGAAGCAATTTTCATAGAAAAGCCCGAAACATACAAATTGCCCAAACGAGGTGTGGCGATAAATTATATAATTGCAAAGGAAGATTATTATTTTGTATATCCAACTGATTATCACCATTACTTAAGTTTATATAAAGATACATTTCAACACGGCGGTGTTTCTCTTGAAGAGATGATCATACCGATTGTCAAACTCATTCCGAAAATTTAATGACAGGGAAATTTTTGACAGTAAGCGAGGAAGAAACAATTAAACTTGGAAGGGAATTTGCTAAATCGTTAAAAGCAGGTGATGTCGTTGCTTTGTATGGTGAGCTTGGGGTAGGGAAAACTAAGTTTGTGCAAGGTGTTTGTCTCGGTCTTAATGTAAAGGAAACCGTTAACAGCCCAACATTTATTATAATGAACAAATATGAAGGTGATTTAACAATATATCATTTTGATTTTTACAGGGTCGATTCAATAGAAGAAATAATTGAAATAGGATTTGACGAGTTTATCTACAATGATGCTATTTCCTTTATAGAATGGGCAGAAAAGGTAGAGGAAATTTTACCAAGGAAAAGATATGATATTTTTATAACCTTCGGAGAAATGGAAAATGAAAGAAAAATAGAAATAGTTAAAAAATGATATTGGCTATTGAAACATCTACAAGTTTCGGCTCTGTAGCCATAACTGAAGAAGGAAAGACAAAATCTTTAAGTATAATTAACATTAAAAATCTTCACGCAGAAAAAATAGTTTTTTTGATAGATCAAGTTCTAAAAAATATAAACCATAGGATTGATAAAATTAAAGCAATCGCTATTTCCATTGGACCTGGTTCCTTTACTGGTTTGAGAGTAGGGCTAAGCGTAGCAAAAGGTTTATGTTATTCTTCAGGTAAACCATTGATAGCAGTTCCAACGCTTGATGCACTTGCTTTGAAATCGCTTGAGATATGTAAAATTCTTAAAAGATATTTCATAAAAGATGAAATTTATGTATGCCCAATTTTAAACGCTAAACAAAATGATTTTTATTACAGTTTTTATAAATTTAGTGAAAGTGAACTTGAGAGAATAGACGATTACTCGGTTGGAGATATTGAGTCTATTAATCAAAAGATATATAATACCACATTATTTCTCGGAGATGGAGTTGACATCGTAAGGGAAAAAATAAATAATCAAAAGGCAATCATTCTAAGTGATGAGTTTAGTTATCCTGATGCCTCATATGTTGGAAAAATCGCTGAGAGAAAGTATTTAAATAAAGAATTCACCGATATAGTTTCAATTGAGCCAATATATGTAAAAGAATTTTCAATCAAAACAAAGTAAAGGTTAAAAATGTCTTGGTTTAAAAGATTAACCAAAAACATTTCCGGTGAGAAAAAGGAATTACCCGAAGGATTATGGACTAAATGTGAACAATGCGGTGAAATAATTCACAAATCACAGCTTGAGTTAAACCTATGGACTTGCCATAAATGTAACTATCATTTCAGAATTTCAAGCTATGATTATATCAACATACTCATTGATAGCGGGACATTTAAGGAATTTGATAAAAAAATACGTTCTGTTGATGTTTTAAATTTCACCGATACAAAACCATACAGTGAGCGTCTAAAAGAAGCAATGAAAAAAACAGGTCTTAATGAGGCAATTGTCACTGGAACAGGGAAAATAAATGGTATTCCAGTCGTAATTGCTGTTATGGATTTCAGATTCATAGGTGGGAGTATGGGATCGGTAGTTGGAGAAAAAGTTGCCAGAGCAATTGAGAAATCGCTCAAAACTAAGCATCCGCTTATAATAGTTTCTTCAAGTGGCGGTGCAAGAATGATGGAAGGTGCACTTTCACTAATGCAATTGGCAAAAACTTCAGCAATGCTTACTAAATTATCTTCAGCTGGAATTCCATATATATCTGTCTTAACAGATCCAACAACAGGCGGAGTTACGGCAAGCTATGCTATGCTTGGAGATATAAATATAGCTGAACCTGGTGCTTTAATTGGTTTTGCTGGTCCGAGAGTTATTAAACAAGCTACAGGAAAGGATTTACCAGAGGGCTTTCAAAAGGCTGAATTTTTACTTGAGCATGGTTTTATTGATTTAATCGCGCATAGGAAGGAGTTAAAGGGTAAGATATCTCAAATTTTAAGGTTGTTGCTTGAGAAATAAATTCTGTGGAGGTGCCGGGAGTCGAACCCGGGTCCGGAAGCCAGACACCTAAAACATCTACACGCTTAGCCTATCTTTTAGTTTTCGCCCTACTGTTAGGGGATAGGCACCCACAGCAGGACTAGCTCAGGAATGGGCTTTCGTGTTATTCGTCCTGAGCAACGAATAACACGAGCCTGTCTTTATCCACGCCCTTTATAGCCTGGACAGGCACAAGCTATAAAGGACGGGCTACCTTTTTTATTAGGCAGCCAAAGCATATGAATAGTTGGCACTTATTTTTTCGCCGTTTGTTTAACGTGCACACGGCAAAAGCACGGCGTGCCGTTTTAAGTGCCCTTGGCTCCCGTCGAAACCACATCACCCCCAAATTTCAAAGAACAAACAGAACATTGTCCAAAGATAAAATAACAATGCATAAAATTTCAAAGTTCCTATTAAAATTTAGCAATAAATTTTAAATTTTACAAACTTTCAGTTTGAAGGGGATAGGAAGAATCAAAGAAGATAGATGAAGTTTACATAAGATTTCTTAAATGCTTTCAGCTTTATTCAAGGAAAGCACAGTAATAAGTTTTTTCTGTTTATTCACACGATAAGTTAGAATTATATTCAAAATTAAAATTTTATAGACACGAGACACAATCTTTTCGCTTTTTTCTGGAAAAGGGTTATTTTTCAGTTTTTCAATTTCTCGTATAAAATTACAGGTTTTTTCAAGGTCACCGCTGAACAAGCTCAAAATCTCTGGTAAAAGTTCCTCTTTGAATCTTAATTCAAATCCTGCTTTTTCGTCTAGTAAATCAGCCTTATTTTTCAATTCTTTAAATTTTTCATACGGTAAAATAGTTATATACTTTTTTCGCCCTTTCATTAAATGAATGATGTTGGTATCATTTACTTTTTTCAATTTGCTATTCCGAGTTTATGTTTAAAGTATTCAAGTGTTTTCGTCAATCCTTCTTTTCTTGAAATTTTAGGTTCCCATCCTAATATTTCTTTCGCTTTTGTTATGTCAGGTTTCCTAACTTTAGGATCATCTGGCGGTAAAGGTTTGAAAACAATTTGACTTTTACTTTTAGCAAGTTCTTTTATTTCCATTGCGAGATCAAGTATTGTAACCTCATCTGGATTTCCAAGATTAATTGGATAAACATAATTTGACATTAAAAGTTTAAAAATCCCATCAACGAGATCGTCAATATAGCAAATACTTCTTGTTTGCTTTCCGTCTCCAAATACAGTTATATCTTCACCTTTCAATGCTTGGGTCATGAACGCAGGTATAGCTCGCCCATCATCAGTTCTCATTCTTGGACCATATGTATTAAATATCCTCACAATTCTCGTATCAAGCCCATGGTATCTATGATATGCCATCGTCATTGCTTCGGCAAATCTTTTTGCTTCATCGTATACCCCGCGAATTCCAATTGGATTAACATTTCCCCAATATTCCTCACTTTGCGGATGAACGAGCGGATCACCGTAAACTTCACTGGTTGAAGCAAGCAAAAATCTTGCGCCTTTAGCTTTTGCAAGTCCAAGAGCTTTATGTGTTCCAAGAGCTCCAACCTTTAAAGTTTGAATTGGATACTTAACATAATCCATTGGACTTGCAGGTGACGCAAAATGTAAAATATAATCAACTTCACCAGGGACATATAAAAATTCAGTGACATCATACTTTATAAATTTAAATTTTGGGTGACCGAAAAGGTGAGCTATATTATCCAAGTTTCCTGTAATTAAATTATCAAGGCAAATAACTTCATCACCCTCCGCAATGAATCTGTCACATAGATGAGAACCTATAAATCCAGCGCCTCCAGTTATCACTACTCTTGCCAAGGTTTAATTTTCTAGTTTTGTTTTTTATAATTTTTAAACTCTTTGATATCGCCTGTGAATAGCAAGGTAAGGAGGGGTTCTAAAAGGCAGAAATCGTCGCACAAAATAATATCGCGCAATGTGATAACTGGTATCAAAACCATAGAAATTCAATTTCATATGTTCAAGTTCTTCTTCTCTATAGCTTCTCAGTGGCTTAATTGCCCAACTTTTCTTCTTTTCTTTTCTAACTTCGTTGAGAAATTCTTTAAACTCATTAGAATCTACAAAACTTTCAATTTTTGCTTTAAGTTTTTCTACAAATTCTCTATATGATTTTCCAATTACACTATCTATTAATCCCAATTTTAATGCCATACTTGAACTTATCGGCATACGATTTTCCATTATTTCTCTTGCTTTTTCCCATCCTACTCGTTTTGGTAAAGTATATGTCCAAAACTCAGAACCATATAAGTTTCCTATATTTTTATAATGCGGATTTAAAACAATTCCTTCTCTTGCAAAAACTAAATCACAAGCTAAAGCCAAAAATACACCGCCTGCTCCTGCGTTTCCAGTTAAACCTGCTATAGTTAGTTTATCAGTTGTAGTTAAAATTTCTTCGCATATATCATCCATGGCATTTATATTTCTCCATGATTCATCTGCTGGACTTTCAGATGCTTCAATTGTATTAAGGTTCATTCCGTTTGAGAAGAAATCCTCGCTACCCAGCAAAACAATAGCTTTTACAGGTCTACTCTTTGCATATTTAATTACTTCAAGAAGACGATAACATTGTTCAGTAGACATTGCACCATTATAGAAATTAAAATTAATATATCCGACACCGCCTAATTCTTCATAAACTATCTCTCTATATGTTTCAAAGTCAACGCTTTCCCAAGGCTTTAAAGTTTCCTCTCTCAAGGTGTTTAAAAGAGATGGCGGTAAAACTCTTATAGCAGGAAGTTTAATAGCGTTTTTTTCGTCAAGTCGCATATTACCTATCCATATTGCACCATCTTTCGTTCCGATGCAAATTGCTTCATCTCTATGCGCCAAGAGCTGCCCCGGTTTTCCCTTCAAATGACTTTCACGATATGCGTTAAATAGATAATAATCATTGCCAAATATATTTGCGATCGCTCCAGGCTGGCCATCTGAGGAATAAATTTTTCTGAGTATCGTTTCAGTATCATCTCTTTCCCAATCAATTCTTCTCAAATCTTTCGGCACCACAGGATTAAAAACTCCATCACTTTGTGGCTGTTTATTTATTTTACCAAATTCAAGATTTTCTAAAATTTCCAAAACACATTCAACTGCGCCGTCGGTTACTTCATGTCTATAAATAGTTGATTTTTTAGTAAATCTAAGCGGAAATTCTCTATAAGCATAGATATCTCCAGCGTCATATTCTTCAGTGGCTTCAATAATTGTAATCCCCCATTTTTCTTTTTTTCCCAGTATAGCCCAATCAAGTGCATTCGGTCCCCTATCACCTGGAGGTCCTGGATGAATTACCAATGTGATGCACTTTTGCCAAATTTCTTTTGGAATTTTTCGTTTAAGAAAAGGAGCTATTACAATATCTGGTCTATAAAGATCAACGGCTTCTATCATGAGGTCAGGATGCACATCAAGCTCTATTGATACCTCGTGGCCTCTCTCAGTTAACTCGCAATAAAGACGCTGAGAAAGTGAATTAAATCTATGGCAAAGGAAGAGTATTTTCATTTAAAACATAACTCCTATAGTTGTAGTAAGCTGCACAGGCACCTTCCGAAGAAACCATACAAGAACCAAATGGATTTGAAGGTGTACAAACTTTTCCAAAAAGTTTACATTCATAAGGCAAAGCTACACCTCTAATAATTTTTCCACATATACAAGCAGGATGTTCTTTAGGCTCCGGAAGCTGAACTTTAAACCTCTCCTCCGCATCAAATTCAGAATATTTTTTCTTTATCTTCAAAGCGCTATACGGAATCATGCCTAAACCTCTCCACTCAAATTCCTTTCTCAATTCAAAAACTTCCGCTACAATCATTTGAGCTTTCACATTCCCTTCCCTTGTCACAAATCTAACATATTGATTCTCAACTTTTGCTCTTTTCTCTTCAATTTGTTTAGCAATCATATAAACAGAAATCATAATGTCCAAAGGTTCAAATCCAGATATAACAACTGGTTTCAGAAATTCCTCCGCAAAATATTCATAGGGTTTTGTCCCAATTATAGTACTTACATGACCAGGACCTATAAAACCATCTATATCAACGCTACCAACTTCTCTCATTTCGGGAGCGTTAAGTATATGTTGTATCGCTGCTGGGGTTATCACATGATTTGATACAACTGAAAGATTTTTGAGCCCAAGTTCATTTGCCTTGAGGATAAGTAAAGCTGTTTGAGGTGTTGTAGTTTCAAAACCGATTGCAAAGAAGATAACTTGTTTTTCTGGATTAGTTTGAGCTATTTTAATCGCATCAAGACAGGAGTAAAATATTCTTATATCCCCACCTTCAGCTTTTAAATTAAGTAAACTTTTTCTATCTGAACCTGGGACTCTAAGAACATCACCATATGTGCACAATATGATATCCTTTTGTTTCGCAAGTTCTATAGCGAGATCTACTCTTTGCATCGGCAAGACACACACAGGGCACCCAGGACCATGGACAAACCTTATAAATCCTTCTAAAAGTTGATCTATTCCGTATTTCATTATAGTGTGCGTATGACCACCACAAAATTCCATTATTCTTAAGGTTTTCCCAATCTTTTCAACAGTTTCTTTTATCAGTATCTCCAAGCTTCTAACTTTATCTGGATCCTTAAATGTTTCAAGGATGTTTTTTGTATCTCTTATCAAAACACCAATTCATCTATTAGTTTTGATAAAGTGGGAAAATTCATATCTTTTGACGAAAGAATCGGAGCTTCAACCGGCCATTTGATAGCAATTTCAGGATCATTCCAGATTATACCTCTTTCGTGCTCGGGTGAATAAAAGGAGTCAACTTTATATTCTACCTCCGCAACATCAGAAAGAGCTACAAAGCCATGTGCAAAACCTTTTGGAATATAAATCATTTTCTTGTTTTCCTCAGAAAGAACTATAGCAAACCATTTCCTGAAAGTAGGAGAATCTGGTCTAATATCAACTGCGACATCAAAAATTTCTCCCTTTATGCATCTAACCAGTTTTGATTGAGCGAAAGGTTTTATTTGGAAATGTAAACCTCTCAAGACACCCTTCACTGATTTTGAATGATTATCCTGGACAAATTTCTCTTTTATCCCTGCTTTTTCAAATTCTCTGTAGGAGTAAGTTTCCATAAAAAAACCGCGATTATCGTTAAATACGACAGGTTCAATAACAATTAAATCTGGAATCTCTTCAACCTTTGAAAATTTAAATGGCATTCCATAAACTTAACCTTTGTTGAATAAAAACATTTTATCAAACTCTTCCAATACCATAGTACACAAAACCGAGTTTTCTAAGCTTTTCTGGATTATAAATGTTTCTTCCATCAAAGATAACAGGAGTTTTCATAAGAGTTTTCATATAGTTAAAATCTGGCTCTCTAAACTCTTGCCATTCGGTCACAAGGATAAGCGCATCTGAACCTTTTAGGGCTTCGTATTGATTTTTTGCAAATTTTACATTTCCATTCCAAATTTTTTTGGCATTCGGCATAGCTACAGGATCAAAAGCGATGATTTTTGCACCAAGATTTAAAAGTTCGTTTATAATTGTAATTGATGGGGCTTCGCGCATATCATCTGTTTTAGGCTTAAACGAAAGTCCCCATATTGCGATTTTTTTATCTTTCAAATCCTTTCCGAAATGTTTCTTTACTTTTTCAACTATCACCTTCTTTTGCTTCTCGTTTACTTCAAAGACTGCTCTAACTATCTTCAATTCTACTCCGTTATTTTCTCCCATTTTTATCAAAGCCTTCACATCTTTGGGAAAACAACTTCCACCCCATCCAACGCCAGGAAATAGAAATCTTGGACCAATTCTATTGTCATAGCCAATACCAATTCTTACTTTCTCAACATCTGCATTTAGTTTCTCACATAAATTTGCAATCTCATTCATAAACGATATTCTCATTGCAAGGAAGGCATTTGCTGCATATTTTACCATTTCAGCACTTCTCGTATCCATGACAAGGATTGGTGCCCCAGTTCTAACAAACGGCTCATAAAGCTCTCGCAAAATTTTTTCCGATTCATTACCATTTACCCCGATCACAACTCTATCTGGGAACATGAAATCCTGAACTGCATTTCCTTCTTTTAAAAATTCAGGATTGGAAGCAACATCAATTTCTATTTTCTCACTATATTTTGCAAGTTCATTGTTTAATATTTCTTTGATCTTATCGGCTGTCCCGACTGGAACTGTTGATTTACTTACAATTAATTTTTTAATTTTCGTTTCACTTTTGTTAGCGATAGAACGAAGAATTTTTGCAATGTTTTTGACAACTGTAAACAAAATACTAAGATCTGCGCTACCATCTTTGCCTGGCGGTGTCGGAAGACAGAGAAAAACAATGTCTGAGTTTTTTATCGTGTATTCAAGTTCGCTTGTAAATTTTAATCTTCCAGCAGAGAGATTTTTTTTCACAATTTCATCAAGACCTGGTTCATAGATTGGGATGATTCCTTTTTTAAGTTTGTTAATTTTAGATCTGTCAATATCCATACAAATTACATTATTACCTGATTCCGCAAAGCAGGCACCGGTTACAAGCCCAACATAACCTGTTCCAATAACTGATAGGTTCATTTTTCAATTTTAAATTTATTTTGTTAACCTTTACTAAACGCTGCCTTATTTTTTAATCTATTCTAAAGTTTAAAATTCAATCCTGTGCAAAGTTTATGAAATTTATACAAATCACTCAACGGTTACACTCTTTGCAAGGTTACGAGGCTGATCTACATCGCACCCTCGTAAGACAGCGATATGATAAGCAAGTAATTGCAAGGGTATAACTGAAAGAATAGGCATTAACATATCAATTGTTTGAGGAATTTGAATAATATGGTCTGAAAGTTTTCTTACTCTTTCATCAATTTCTGTAACTATAGAAATTATCTTACCTTTTCTTGCTTTAACTTCCTCCATATTGCTTAGAACCTTTTCATAAACCCCATCTTTGACAGCTATGAAAACCACAGGCATATTTTCATCAATTAAAGCAATAGGTCCGTGTTTCATTTCAGCTGCTGGGTAACCTTCTGCATGAATATATGAAATTTCTTTTAATTTTAAAGCACCCTCTAATGCAACTGGGTAATTAAATCCA